>JAKJEN010000229.1:370-3068 GCA_022705405.1 Planctomycetota bacterium
AGTAATTATAAGGGGTTGTGCTCTTCCTCTCAATAGGAGTTTTAATTCTCCACCACTATTCTGACCATTTCTGAGGGGACACATTTACAGGGAGGGCAAATGTGTCTTCATTGCGTGTCGGTAAAAGAGATTTCGAAAATTATGGTATTAATCAATTATGGCACACGACCAACGCTCTAAATTTAATCTGCTGGTAGTCTGTACTTTGCTGCTCGTTTTGATCCTTAGCCCGGTCTCAGCAACACACGCAGCTCCTGCTGACAGACCCCTTGCCGAAGTTTCTCCCTGGGAGCTTATCGCCGCGATGAATTCCCTGCGCGTCGCCAATGGTCTACCCGCTCTGCTTGAAGACCCAATCATTAATGCTGTCGCCCAATCCACCGCCCAGATCATGGCCGATACACTCGCCTCATGGCATATCGGTAATGTCTCCGGCCGTATTCAGGCGGCAGGCTACGGCGGAGGCGGCCGTGTCATCGCTACAGAAAATTTTGCCGTAGGCAGCGATAGCGTCACGCTCGATAACATCATGTTTAACTACTGGAACGACCCTGATCATATGCTCCCCGCGGTCACTCCTTCTTATTGCCACATTGGCGCAGGTTCCGCAAAAGCCAGCAACGGGATGACCTATTACGTGCTTCAGGCAGCCTCTGTTGCTGGTCAGCCTTGCGGGAGCGCCAGCTACCCATCCAACCCATCTAATCCTGCGAGTCCTGGTTCCCCTTCCGTCCCAAGCGTCCCTCAAATCATCATCCCGGTCGAAAAAGTTGAGCCCAACGCGGACGGCAATTACGTGCATATCGTCAAATCTGGGCAGAGTTTCTGGTCGATCGCTGTCGCCTACAAGGTTACCGGCGATCAGATCAGATCCTGGAATAACCTGCCGCAGAGCTACATCCTTCAGCCTGGAGATAAACTGACCATTCTCGGCCCGAACGCGCAGAACTACGCAACGCCTCCCCCTGCCAACCAGGTTATTCTGGCCACTCCGGAGCCTGACGGCCGCATCGTTCATACGGTGAAGGTATTTCAGAACCTTGAGATCATTTCGAATGCCTATAGCGTGACCGTCAATGATTTGTTGCGGCTGAACAACTGGCAGATCGACTGGCCGCTCCAGATTAACCAAAAAATTCTCGTTAAAGCCCCCCATTGGACCCCCACGCCCACTGAACGCCCTCTAACGCCCATCGAACGGCTCACCCCCGCCGCGGACGGCAGGTATTATCACCATGTGAAAGAGGGCCAGAATGTCGGTTGGATCGCGGGCTATTACGGTATCAGCGTTGATGAACTGTTGGCCTGGAACAGCCTGACCAAGCTTTCGATTATTTACCCCGGCGACAAGCTCCTGCTCAACGTCACTCCCCCCGCCACCGCGACGCCAGTCCCGACACCAACTCTCACTCCAGAGCCGGCTACCGCGACACCACAAGCAAGTTCAACGCCAACACCCATAATAGCATCAACGAGCCATTCACAATCCGCGATTTTGGCAAGTATTGAGCCCAATTCTTCAACAATTAATTCAGGGGCTCAAAAATCTTTGCAGATTTTGCTTTGGATGCTACCAGTTATTGCGGTTGCAATCAGCGCGGGATTTATTTTTATTAATGAGAAAAAGAAAAGGGCTCGAATCTCCGATCACAATTCATCGTCAGATAATGACTTGTGAACAAGGTGGGTTTCCGATTCTTCAGCTTTCAGTTCGACAACCTCACTTGACGTGCTTTCTTTGTCATTTTCTACTCCAGGCATAAACTCCTGTTTTTGCAAAACGCCTACAAGTCCATAAAGCATCTCTGCTGCAAGCCAAATGATTCTGTTCATCGCCGCATAAACGGCAATCATCTCGCCCCCAGCAATACTTATAAACATCCAGGCCAGCACAGCCTCTCTAACACCGACTCCTCCAGGAGCCAGGATCGCCAGATATCCAATTGACCAGCTAAGCGCATACCCTCCTACAAACAAGAATGCCTGATCAATGGATGTGTCCGGGAACATCACGTAAAAACTTAATCCAATGATTGCCCACAGGAACAAGCCCACTATCATAATCACTAATATGGGTTGGGTAGGGACAACAGTGTAAGTGTCGATCCACTTTTTGAGAACGCCTAATGCAATTACCCACAGAATAACTATCAAGACAATGAGTAAAATTCGAAATGTCAAAGAGATCGGAAGGCGTAAAAAAGAAGCGATTTGATCAAACCTGTATATCGCGACTCCTATCATGCCAACAACCAACGCCGACGAGAGCAGCCAGACATTCTCAAGCATCATTGATCTGGTAATCTGTTTCGGATTGAAACCTTTCAGCCGATATATACTAATCCTGCCAACGAAATGCCAGACGCCGCCAGGAATATATTTACCCATGGAGATAATCCCATACATACCCAGTGTCCGATAAAAAGGACAATTCCACCCTTCAGCTTGGATCGAAAACTGCACTAGTCGGATGATAAAGAGTTTTCCTGCCAATAACAGTACGAGAGACGTCGCGATCCTCCAATATGAGATTTCGGAAATAAAGAGTAGTATCTGCTGTTTGTGCTTGAAAAAATAAAAAGCTGAGCCGACCACAACCAAAACCAACCACAACCATTTCAGAATGGGTAGCAGCCTTATTTTTTTTAT
Organism: Planctomycetota bacterium; assembly: GCA_022705405.1. Classification (GTDB taxonomy): domain Bacteria; phylum Planctomycetota; class Phycisphaerae; order Sedimentisphaerales; family Anaerohalosphaeraceae; genus JAHDQI01. The sequence continues at coordinate 3,020 of JAKJEN010000229.1, forward strand.
CCTGTCTTTCTTCTCAGATCCCATATTTGTTATTGAATCTCAAGGTTTT
>JAKJEN010000022.1:0-3386 GCA_022705405.1 Planctomycetota bacterium
CCCGCCGTGCCTTGCCGGCCGGACGTGAAGATCTGGCGGACCTATTGAGGAATCAAATGATCGAGTATTATGATCTTCACTGTCTGGATAAGACTCGGCCATACGAGGGTTTCGAAGAGATTTTGCCTGTCTTGAAGAGTAAAGGGACGCTGATGGCGGTGGTCTCCAACAAAAATCACCTCCAGACGGTCAAGATTGCTGAGCATTACTTCGGGAGGGAAACGTTCGATTTTATTTGTGGAATGTCGGATTCTCATCGAGCCAAACCCGATCCGGATATGGCATTGGCGGCCCTGAAGACGCTTGCGGTACCGGCAGCGGAGACAATTTTCTTGGGGGACAGCGATATTGATATTCAGACCGCACGGGCAGCAGGGATCGAACCGGTTGGGGCGGCATGGGGATTCCGTTCGCCAGAGGTATTGCGTAAGGCAGGCGCCGAAAAGATTCTTATTCAGCCGGAGGAGATTTTGAAGATTTTGTAGTCTTGGCAAATCGGGCTATAACCCTAAGTTTGCAAAGGGGTGCAAAAGGGGCGGATGCCTGTAAATTAAAATCTTGACAATTTTCGCTTTTTTGTATATTGTTTTGCTATAAGTATAGCAATAGCGGTCGACCGTCGGCCGCATTGGATAACAGAGTCAAATTGGAAGGATTCATGGCAAAGGTAAAACTTCCGGATGGATCGGTTTTGGAGGACGCTGACGGAGCGCAGGCGATCGATTTTGCTCGACAAATCGGGGCGGGACTTGCGAAGGCGGCGGTAGCCGCTAAAATTAACGGTCAATTAATGGATTTATCCACTCCTATATCCGGCCAGACAACATTACAGATTCTCACCGCCAAAGACCCGGAAGGTCTGGAGGTAATACGGCATAGTTGTGCACACATTATGGCTGAGTCGATCTGTCAACTGTGGCCAGAAGCCAAACTGGTCTATGGGCCTGCAGTAAAAGACGGATTCTATTATGATATCGATCTGGATGAGCCGATCCGGCCGGAGGATTTTGAACGGATAGAAAAGCAGATGGAGAAGATCATTCAGGCGGACCAGCCGTTTGAACGGATCGAGATGAGCCGGGACGAGGCGATGTCTAAGAAGGCCGAGGATCCGTACAAACTTGACAATATCCGCCGGGCGGAGGGGGATGTGATCAGTTTTTATCGGCAGGGGGACAGCAGGTTTGAAGATCTTTGCCGAGGGCCGCATATTCCGCGTACCGGCAGCATTGATCCCAGGGCGTTCAAGGTGATGAGCGTTGCGGGGGCGTACTGGCACGGGGACTCCAGTCAGAAGATGCTCCAGCGCGTATATGGGACGGTCTGGCCGTCAAAGAAGGATCTGGCGGCGTATCTGGAACAGATTGAGGAGGCCAAAAAACGCGACCATCGGCTGATTGGAAAGCAGATGGATTTGTTTAGCTTCCATGAAGAGGGGCCGGGGTTTGCATTTTTACACCCGAAGGGGATGATCCTGTGGAATGCGATCATTGATTTTTGGCGGCAGGCGCATAGAAAGTACGGTTATGTGGAAATCAAAACGCCGATTATTCTCAACGAATCGCTGTGGCACCGAAGCGGGCACTGGGATCATTACAAGGAGAATATGTATTTTACAAGCGTCGATGATGTGCAGTATGCGATCAAGCCGATGAACTGCCCGGGCGGGCTGCTGATTTATAATTCGCGCAAGCATTCCTATCGCGAATTTCCAATGCGGGTGGCTGAACTGGGACTGGTTCACCGTTATGAGGCCAGCGGACAGATGCACGGACTGGTGCGGGTGCGGCAGTTTACCCAGGATGATGCCCATATTTTCTGTATGCCTGAGCAAATTGAAAATGAGATTATCGGCGTCATAAACCTCGTGCAGGAGATTTATTCGACGTTCGGATTTGCCGATTATCATGTGGAACTCTCGACCAAGCCGGAAAAACATATCGGTTCGGATGAGATTTGGGAGATTGCAACCGCAGCGCTGGCCGGCGCTCTGAAGCATAAGGGGATGGCGTATCAGATCAACGAGGGCGACGGGGCATTTTACGGTCCCAAGATCGATTTTCATATCAGCGACTGCATCGGACGGTCGTGGCAGTTGGGGACGATCCAATTGGATTTTTCAATGCCTCAGCGGTTTGGACTGGTGTATTCAGATCGGGATAACACGGAGAAAGTGCCCGTGATGATTCACCGGGCCATACTCGGATCTCTGGAGCGGTTTTTGGGAATTTTGATTGAGCATTACGCGGGAAATTTTCCGTTGTGGCTGGCGCCGGAGCAGGTGCGTGTACTGCCGATCAGCGAAAAAAGCAATGACTACGGACAAAAGATACTCGATCAGATTCAGGAAGCGGGGCTTCGTGGATCGCTGGATTTGGGCGATGACAAAATTGGCGCCAAGATTGCACGATCTCACGCGGACAGGATTCCGTATATGGCGGTAGTCGGTCCGCAGGAACAGGAAAAAGGAACCGTAAATGTTCGGATTCGTCAGGAAAAAGAAGGGCGTACAATAGATGCACAGACATTTCTTTCGGCTTTACAGGCGAAGAATCTGAACAGAGAGTTGCATTTGACGTTCTAAAATTCATAAAAAATTTGTTATTGGGAAAGGACAGATTATTACAAAAGAACAGCGTTTGCGGATCAATGACAGGATTCGGATCAGTCCGGTTCGGTTGATCGACGAATCGAACAATCAAGTGGGTGTGGTTCCAATTGAAGAGGCCAGAAGTCGAGCGCTGGAAGCGGGCTTGGATCTGGTAGAGGTTTCCCCTAATTCAGAACCGCCGGTTTGTCGTATTATGGATTACGGCAAATATCTGTACCAGCAAAAACGCAAAGCCAAGGAAAGCCAGAAAAAACAGCATGTAGTGACGCTGAAGGAAATCCGGCTGCGTCCGAAAATTGACGATCATGATCGGAATATCAAAGTTAAGCATGCGTCCGGATTCATTGAAAAGGGACACAAAGTTCAGTTTACTATGCTCTTTCGCGGCCGTGAAATGATGCATGTCGAGCAGGGTTATCAGATCATGGAAGAAATCGTGCAGACCCTGGCGGAAACGGCCAAAATTGAACGCCCGGCTCAGATGTTGGGACGCAGGATCACGATGGTGCTGGTGCCTGTTAAGGCCCGTTGACCTGCAAGGCAGGCGACACAGGCCCATTGCGGCTTAAAAACATATTTTCGGTCATTTTTGTAATTTTGGGGTTGACCCTGAGGAGTCAAATCGATTATAGTAGTCGACTTGTCTTTTTCGGATAAAAGAGAGCAGGATAAGGAAGAATATAGAATGCCAAAATTGAAGACCCATAAAGGGCTTAAAAAGCGAATTAAAGTGACCGGCAGCGGCAAAGTAAAACGGAAACGCTGTGGCGGCGGT
>JAKJEN010000022.1:3396-23959 GCA_022705405.1 Planctomycetota bacterium
CTTCTACTCTTGTAGAAGGCGCGAAAGCCAGTAAAATCCGTATATTATTAGGACAATAGAGATTTCTATTTCCGGCCTGCTTCCCGGCCTCATCAGCTGCCGCAGCAGGCAAAAACAAAGTAACAAGAAAGGAAAGCTGGTATGCCAAGAATGCGTCGAGGCGCTGCAACGCGCCGCTCAAAAAAGCGTATTTTGAAAGCCGTTAGAGGGCATCGCGGCCCGGACAGTAAGCAGATCCGTTTGGCCAAAGAGGCGGCTGTTCGCAAGTATGTTAATGCCCGCATCGGTCGAAAACTAAAAAAGCGAGATTATCGTGCGATGTGGATTATCCGTCTCAGCGCCGCTTGCAGAGATCGAGGAGTCCGCTACAGCCAGTTTATCAGCGGCTGCAAGAAGGCCGGTATTGCGATAAACCGGAAGATGCTCAGCGAGATCGCGATTGCAGATCCGGCGGGGTTTGACCAGATTATTGAGAAAGTCAAAGCCGCCCTGTAAACGGAGGCGCTATGCCGGAAAAGTTTGAGCGAATCGGAGAAGCGGCCCTGAGGGATCTGGAGGCGGTGCAGACCGCAGAGCAACTGGAGGCCTTTCGCATTCAATACCTCGGCCGCAAGGGAGAGGTGACCAGTATGCTCAGTCAGATCGGCTCTCTCCCGGCGGATCAGAAAAAGCAGGGCGGCCAGACGGCCAATCGGATTAAAAATCAGGTGACTGCCGCATTTGAGGCCAAACAGGCCTTGCTGGGCAAAGGCGACAAAAAAACCGGACCTATGATTGACATCTCATTGCCGGGGATTCCGGTCCGCCAGGGCAAAAGTCATATTCTTACACAGACGATCGGCCAATTGCTGGAAATATTCGGACGAATGGGTTTTTCTATCGCGTATGGGCCGGAAGTCGAGGATGAATGGCATAATTTTGTCGCATTGAATATTCCTCCGGAACATCCGGCGCGTGACCCGATGGATAATTTTTATCTCGATGATTGCCGTTTGCTTCGCAGCCAGACTTCAACAATTCAGATCCGCGTGATGGAAAAGCAGAAACCTCCGATCCGGGTTGTGGCTCCGGGACGGGTATATCGTCCGGATACGGTAGATGCCACACATATGTTTATGTTTCATCAGCTGGAAGCGCTGGTCGTCGATGAAGGCGTCAGCATGATCGATCTAAAAAGCACGATCAATCAGTTCATCCATGCCTTTTTTGGGGCCGATACCCAATGGCAGTTCCGTCCAAGTTTCTTTCCGTTTACCGAACCCAGCTGCGAGGTGGATATCCTCTGGACGGACAAGTCCGGCGCGGAAAACTGGATGGAAATCGGCGGCTGCGGGATGGTCGATCCGAATGTGTTTGATGCGGTGGGAATCGACAGCGAAAAATATACCGGATGGGCGTTCGGCTTCGGGATTGAACGGCTGGCGATGAAAAAATTCGGCATCAGCGATATTCGTCTGCTGTTTGAAAACGATCTTCGCTTTTTGAACCAGTTCTGATGTTCATTCCGCCCGGCCGGCCGGGACTAACCCAATCGCCGCGGCAGACAAACGGTGAAGACAGTCTGACCGTCTTGTTGACTATCTATCTCAATCCTGCCCTGATGTTGTTCAACCAGCCGTTTGGCCAACGGAAGATCCAGACCGGTGCGAAACTTTGCCTTTTTATATTCAGCGGGTTCAAAAAGGATACGAGGATCATTGGGAAGCGGAATCCGGGCGGTAAAGACCAGCAAAAATTCCCCCGAATCAGACAGATACCTGGTTTCAACCGTTACCGGATAATCGCACTGGTCTTCCGGATCCAGCAGATGCAGCAGAAAGTGACGGATAATCTGATATACTTTGTCGGCATCCAGGCAGGCGGCAGGAATTGCCGGATTCGGATGAAGGGTCAGATAACGAGTTTTTTCTTTCATAGCCGCGGGCAGATCCCGGACGGCATGGCTGAGAATCTGGTTAAGATCACAGGCGGACAATTCGAGAGGGCGCGTGCGGCTGTATTCGCACAGATTCAGGATCACTCGTTTTAATCGCTCCAGATTGGGCAGCATCAGAGCCATACTTTTTTGAATCCCCTGAGTGTTGCTGTTGCGCAGGGCCAGTTCGATCATCTCCGCACTGCCGCCGGCCATTTGAAGGATATTTTTGATAAAATGAGACAGCGTTTTCAAGGCCATTCCTGCCAGCAGGGCGGCCTCTTCCTCCGTGAGGGCGTCGTTATAGGAACTCAGATCAGTTTTGGGGCTTTTGTCCATACTTGAATCTATCCGGATTAAAAATATATCAGACTCGGATCCGATCTCTATCGTCTTCATTATCGGCTGAATGAGAGAGAGTGGTTGAAGAGAAAAAGATACGTTTTTGAAGACCAACTCGGAATGTCCGAAAATCAGAATTCAGCTCCGATAATAAACCTATTTTTGCCGCCAACAGGTACCGCTTGTTAAGTAAGTCCCCCCAACCGTCGAAAGAAATTAAGCAATACAGAATGTCTTTTTGCGCTTGGAGTCTGGAATGAGTGTGAAGGCAGCGTTTACGGATCAAAATCAAACTGTCGTCGAAGTCCTTCGGCAAGAGCGGATTCTGTCCGATGAGCAAATCGAGGATCTGCTTTCGCTTCAGGCGCAGACTGGCCACAGTCTTGTGCATTTGCTTCGAGAAAAAGAGTGGATTGAGGAGGATCAATTAACCCGTCTTACGGCTCTTAGCAATGGGATTGACTATATTGAATTGACCCCGGAGATGGTGGATCCGGTGGCTATGAAACTGGTTCCGCTGGAGGCGGCCCGACGGCATGTTCTGATACCCCTTCGGATCGAACAGGATTGTCTGCTTGTGGCGATGAGCAGCCCGCTGAATCTTTCGGTGCGTGAAATGATCACAACCCGCACCGGCTATCGAGTGCGTCCCGTAGCGGCCGGCGCGGAGGCCATTCGCCGGGCTTTGCAAAACCACTTTAATGTAGAAAGTTTGAGCCGGCAGGACATCGTGGCTATGCGGCTGCAAAATAAGCCGGGCCAAGAAAAGAAAAGCCAAAGCATCCGAAATCAGTCTATCAAATCGGCTGATGCTCCGGTGGTGCGGTTGGTAGAGACGATTCTGACCGGCGGCATAGAAAACAGAGCCAGCGATATTCATCTGGAACCGCAGCAGCCGGATATGAAGGTTCGCTACCGAATTGACGGGCTTTTACAGGATGCCCTTCAGGTTCCTTCTTCGGCAGAGCGGCAGGTTATTTCGCATATTAAGATTCTGGCTGATATGGACATTTCCGAAAAGCGCCTGCCGCAGGATGGACATATCAGTATGGTGCACGGCGGCAAACTGTATGACCTTCGAATTTCTTCGCTGCCTGCGGTAGGGGGAGAAAAAATCGTAATTCGTATTTTGGACACTGAAACCGGTCTGCAGGCGCTGGAAGACCTGGTAAGCAGACCGGAAGATTTGCAAAAATTTAAAACCCTGCTGGACAATCCGCACGGAATGATATTGCTTACCGGGCCGACCGGATGCGGAAAGACAACAACCCTGTATTCGATGATTCGCAGTCTTCACCGGGTGGAGCATAATATCGTGACGGTGGAAGACCCGGTAGAATACCAGATTCCGGGTATTACACAGGTGCAGGTTAAGCCGGATATCCATCTGACTTTTGCCTCCTGTCTGCGGAGCATTCTCCGTCAGGATCCGGATATTATCCTGGTAGGCGAAATCCGGGATGAGGAAACGGCGGAAATCGCCGTCAGCGCCTCACTGACGGGCCATCTTGTGCTCAGTACTCTGCATACCAATAATGCAGTGGGTGTGGTGTCGCGATTAGTGAATCTGGAAATCCCGGCTTATCAAGCGGCCTCTGCCTTATTGGGGGTTGTCAGCCAGCGGTTGGTACGCACCCTTTGCCATCGCTGCCGAATCGCCTGTCAACCGACGCAGAAGGAAATGGAGATTCTCGAATTATCCAAGGCAGACAGCCCGAAATCTCTGTATAAAAGCCAGGGATGCGAGTATTGCCGCCATACCGGGTATTGCGGCCGGACTGCTGTGTATGAAATCTTCCTGGTGACTCCGGAGATTCGCCATTTGATTGTCGCACAGGCCTCAGAAGATGCTTTGAAGGAAGAGGCCATTCGGCAGGGTATGATGACACTGCGGATGCAGGCGATACATTTGATAAAAAAGGGGCGAACCACTATGGATGAGGCCATGCGCGTGATTGATCTAAGCGAAAGATAAAGGATATGGCGACCTTTCAATATATAGCGGAAGATGTGCGAGGCGGGCACATTTCAGGTGTCTATGAGGATATTACGGATCCGGAGCATCTTCGGGAAGATCTGGAGAAACTGGGCTATCGATTGATTGAGGCCCGCTGCATAGACGGTAGAAAAGCGAAAGAAAATAAGGCGGGAAGGATCCGACCTGCTGAAATTGTGGCCTTTGCGTATGAATTTTCGGGGATGTTTACGGCGGGTCTGTCTGTGGTTCGGTGTCTGGAGACAATGGAGGAGCAAACATCCAATGAACAAATGAGGACGATTTTATCTTCCGTTCGCAAATCGATAGAAACAGGGGCCTCGATTGCCCAGGCGTTTGAGCCGTATCGGCCGATCTTCGGGGACTTTTTTATGGGGATGTTGGAGGCAGGGCAGGCAGGAGGGAAGCTGAGCCAGACGCTGAAAACGGCAGCCGAATATTATGAAAAACAATTGGAAGTGAGAAATAAGATCAAAGGTGCGTTTATCTATCCGGTTGTAGTAACGTTGCTGTGTGCGGTAATTTTGGGAGCCATCGTAATTTTCGTGATACCCGTATTTCAGAAATTATATCAGCAGTTGCATATCGAATTGCCCATGCCGACTCAGATTTTAATTTTGTTCAGCGAATTGATCCGCCATCATTTCTATCTATTTCCAATCCTGTTGGGAGCGGGCTATTGGGGCTGGAAACGAGTTCGAAACCATCCGGGCGTACGGAGCAGAGTGGATCGGTTTTGCCTTCGAATTCCGGCGGTTGGCTCCCTGATTCAGATGATTCTGGTGAGCCGATATATTCGGACGTTTGCAATGATGTCTTCGGCGGGGATCGGCGTTTTGGCGGCTCTGCAGCAGGCCCGTCAGGTCTGTCGGCATGCTACAATAGAAGCAATCGGTCAACAATTGGAGCAGGAGATTATGGCCGGCGGGACGATCAGTCGCCCGTTGGCCCAGCAATCTCTTTTTCCGCCGGTAATTGTGCAACTGGCCCACGCAGGAGAAGAATCCGGGACGCTGGCAGAGATGCTGACCAAAGGCGCTGATTATCTGGACAGCGCAATTGAGCGAAGGACCAATGCGATTCTGGTTAAGCTGGAGCCGCTGTTATCGGTCGTGATGGGTCTGTTGGTAGGATTGATTTTGCTGGGCGTCTATCTGCCGATGTTTGACTACATGAGCCATATTAAATAATTGAAAATTTATAAACTTTTACGAAACAAGGTCATATTTTTTGACGAAATAAAGATCACGGTGAAGGCGGATAATAAACGAGTACAAAGAAAGGTTAAGAGCGATGAAAAACAAAAGAGGCATAACACTGGTTGAATTACTGATTGTCGTGATGATTTTGGGCGCCTTGGCGGCCATTGCACTGCCGAGAATAACACAAAGCGCCAGCAACGCTCGCCAGCGCGCCTGCGATACCAATGTCAGCTTGATCAACTCGTCGATCGAGATGTATTTTATTGATACCGGCAGTTATCCGGCATTGCTGACGAATGTGACCGATAACGCGACCTATTTTCCGGATGGCGCACCCAGCTGCCCTTTGGGCGGGACGTATTCGATGAATGCCAACCATCGGGTCACTTGCAATCACTAAAGATTCTCTGTGCCCAAGACGCATTCAGTATTTTCCATGTACATCCTGCAGGGACGCCGGACTCTTTTGGCTGCGGCGGCCCTGTTTTTTTGACGTGGATACAGTATGAGAAGAATATCCCTCGGGATCAGTTACTTTGAATTGCTGCTTGTACTGGCGCTGCTGGGTCTCCTGGCGGCGGCTGCCGCGCCCCGCATCAGGATGACAGCGGTCGACCGGCAGACGGCCAGATCGGTTGCCCGGCAGGTTACGGCCGATCTTCGCTATGCCCGTCAACTGGCGTTGACAGATGCCGGCAGCAATACAAGGGGATATGACCTGATAATGGAAGGATCGGGATCTTTTACCGGTTACTCTATTTGCAATCGCCAGAGCGGAAAAGTACTTCAAGCCGCGCCCATCAGTTCGAATATTCAGTGTACGGGAGGTCGGATATTTTCCTTCGGGCCGATGGGAAATCTGTTGGCCGGCAGTGCAACGGAACTCCAGGCGGGTGCGGGAGACGAGACGTATTCGATAACCATAATTCCCGCAACCGGTTCGGTATTATGTCAGAAAAAAGAAGTAAAAATAAAAGAAAAAGAAAAGCCGAAAAAACCCAAACGCGGTCGGCGATGACGTTTACGGAAGTCCTGGTTGCATCGCTGATTTTATCGCTGGCGATGGTTCCGGTCCTGAAGGCCATGACGCAAGGCCATCGATATTCCCGGATGCTTGAAAGAAAAACTCAGTGCCTGATTGCAGCCCGGAACGCTATTGAGCAGCTGCGCGCACGGGCGATTGAAAATTATAATTCTTCCTGGTCGGTTTCCAATCAATCGGTCGGGGGGGGGTATTTAGTCAACATCTCCGCGGGATCTAATCCGGATCTTCGAACGGTTACCGTGACGGCCGGATTTGACGAGAATCAGAATCGCTCGCTGGACAGCGGGGAGGTTCTGGTTTGCCTTCGGACCCAAATTGCCAAGCAGCAGTGAACTTATGGACGGCAGGGATTACAAACAGACACAAAGGGAGAGCGGCTGGACGCTGGTCGAACTGATAATGTTTCTGTCGCTTGTTTCCATGCTGATTATCGTTATCATGCCGCAGTTTCGAATTCTGCAAAAAAGCTGGGATTTGAAGGAGGCCAAAGCGGAGATCCAGCAGAACGGGCGAGTGCTGGCCGACCATCTTCATCGGGAGTTGTCTTCGGCGCAGACTGTGACTGCAATAAGCGATGCCTCCGCGGTCTTCGGTTATCTGGAATATCAGGATGCTGAGGGGCAGCCCCGTCGGTATGAGGTAGGATCGAAGAATTATGTATATTTCGGTCCGCCTGGTAATTTGTCGCTTTTAGCGGGCCCTGTCAGCCGATTTCAGATTTCCGGTTTTGCCGCAGCCGACCTGGTTAATCCGACAACAAATCCTGCATCCATACGACTGGTCCAAATCCAGTCAAGGATTGACAGTGTTTCGGGACCACCAAAAACGGAGAACTTTTCCTTTTCGGTCTGCCTGCGAGCTTCTTCGAATCCTGTGAGAATCCGTCTTTTATTTGTAGTGGGCAATACCGCATCGCTTAACCCTTATGAACAGCGGCTGTATAATCAATTCATATCTTGGAGATATTCGATAAATCTGATTAGAGATCGCGCTTCACAGAGGGAGTATGATAGGGCCTGGCCGCAGTCGGATGCGGCCTATATTCCGGCCAGCTGCGGCTGTCAAAACCTGAGATCCAAACTAAGTCGAGCGCCGATCGGCGTTGTCTGCGAGCATTTGAATTGTCATGACGATCTGTGGTTTTCCAATCAAGAGGGCGGCTTGGTGCAGGATCGGAGGATCAAAATTTCTAATGCTGCCCATCCCATTACAGCGCCCTATTCCATCGATTCTCTTGTGACGGTTCTTTCTTCGAACGGATTGACTCATTTGAGGGGTTCTATAGCTGGCGGGTTACGCGAGCTGGCTGTGGAGCCGAAGAAAAAAGGCCATACCGTAATGGCAATTGTAGAGGTCGGGGACATGTTGCAGGGAGGGCAGCGCGCTCCTGGCCGACGTGTGGTTCTCCCCTGGGGAGATGATGCATTTGATAACCGATGGTTAGAAGAGCAGGGGTGGAATATCATTCAACGCGCTATTGAATGGTCAGCCGGAGCAATTTAAACGGTTGTTATGCATTACTTATCGGGCCGTAAAAGGAAGGCAAAACATGAAGAATCCTATGGCTCGGACAGTCTGATAAAAAGATGACTCAGCTGGCGAAATCGTTATTTTTAATCATCTCCAAACATTAGACAGCAATACAAAATGGCCATAAATTTCATCTGTTAAATGGACGATGAACAGGCAGATAAAAAAATAGGAAAGAGATTCCGTATCGATTGGAATGAGGATGAAAACTGAAGGATTTCGACCGGATATACGGCCGCAGAATCGCGGCAGCGTCATGCTGCTGGTTCTGTTTATTCTGGCCCTCAGCGCCGCCCTGGTTATAGGGATGCTGCAGCTGACGACCGAAGAGGTCCTTCAATTACGCAATCAGATAGAACTGACCCGCGCTCTTAGCGTTTCGGAGGCGGGCTTGAATGACGCCTATGCAAAAATCCGCAAGGACAGTCGCTGGAAAAGCGGGTTTACCGACAAGAAATTTTTTGAAGATTCTTATACGGTGACGGTAAGCGGGACCAGGCCGAACCTGACGCTGGTTTCTACCGGAATGACCTCCAGCGGGTATTCGGCTCGTCTTGTGGCGAAGATCCGTACGGATGACAATCCCCCGCATTCCATTACGGTTCAATCCATTCAAATCAATCCATGATCAAACGAATCAAAAAAAAATCGCTGGGTATTGTCCTGACGGACCGATATGTTGAGGTTGTTTATGCAGAAAAGACAGCCGGTCAGACCCCAAAAATACGATGTGGGCGAACTCCGCTGCCGGAAGGGGTTATCCGAGATGGAAAAATCACAATTCCCGGCAAGGTCGCAGCGTTGATTGTCAAACTGCTCAAGCAGGAAAAAATTCCGCTTCGTGCGGCTACGGTCCTGGTTCCCGATGCGCAGACAGTCGCTCAGATTTTAGACCTGCCTGCGGAAATACCTGCCAATATGCACAAATATATACATACGGAAATTCGTTACAGCCCGATCCTGGCCAAACGGACTCCCTATTCGGATTTTCGAAAACTCGGGACCGATGAGCAGGGCAAAGAAAAGATCCTGATTGGGATGACAACCCGCGAGTGTATTGATAATCTGGTCCAGTGTCTGTCTCTGGCTCAAGTGGAGATCCGTTCTCTGGAGATGGATTTCTGCGCTTTGCAGCGGGCGATTGATTCTCAGATTCTGTCAGGGCAAAAACAGAAACATCTTCTGCTGTCTGCCCTGACGGGGCAGACCCTGACAATCTGGGTGTATTTGAATAACAAACTGGATTTTCTTCAGCGATTTACGATTCCTGACAAAGTCGAATCAAGACCGACGGTCTTGGAGCGTCTTGCAGCTACCAAACAATTTTATGAAATTGAAAAAGGATATTCCTTCCATCGAGACTGGAATATTATGACCTTTCTTGATATCGATTGCCGGAATCGAGAGGCCTGGACTGAAAATCTGTCGTCCTTGTTCGGAGCCGCAGCAAAGTTCTACACGCCTGCTGATTTGTCCCAAACGATAGGCCAAAGCGGAGAGTCCGTTTCTTTTACGGGCTTCGGAGCGGCCTGGAAGGGAATTGAAAATGACTCTTCCCAGACAGCCCCGGAATTGCTGCCTCGTTTCTTTGTCGAACATTATGCCTGGAAGCGAACTGCCCGACTGACGGCTATCGCAGCGGCAGTACTGATTTTTGTACTGTATGCGGGAACCTTGTTCTTTCATTCCCTGCGCCCCGCTCATGGCCAAACAGTTAATCCGACGACGACAGGGCAGATGATTCAACTGGCTTTGGAACAGGAACAAATTCGCCGTGAGATTGACGATTTACAAAAGCTGCGTCGAATTACCGAAACCCTGATTCGCTATGAATCTGCCTTTTCGCCAACCGGCCTGTTGAACGAGGTTACCCAAAAGATTCCGTCGTCCCTTCAAATTACCCGCCTGGAGATTACGGAAGAAGGATTTCTTTCTCTTCGCGGCAGGGCCCTTTCGTTTCAAACAATCCACCAATTCGCCTCGGCGCTTGAACAAAGCGAGCGGATTGAACAAGCGACTGTGGAGGAGGCCCGAACCAGCCCCTCATCGTCACGGGTTTATGACTATCGAATTGTCTGCCGAATCCGACGAATTCGGCCGGGAGAGCCAACGGATGCTGCGGCTGAAAGCAAGTAAACAACTTTCTTCGATTCGAAAACATCTGCCGTGGATGACTGCGACGGCGATATTGGCGCTGGCGTATCCCTGGTTTATCAATCCGATATTCCAGTCTGCACAGGCAAGCGGCAGAAGCGGATATACCCGATCGCTTTATCAGGAGCGTTTGGACCAGTTGGAGCAGATAGCGGTCCGCCAGACGCAGCAGTGTAAGAATTTGCAGGACTGGAAACGGGAACATGAAAATCTGCTGTTTAGTCCCGCTCAAGCGGAAGCGTTCTTTTCCAGTCTGGATCAAAAAGCGGTATCTTTAGGATGTCAGGTGGTTTCGGCTGAATATGAGATCCTGCCGTTGCCGGGAGATTTACACGCAGACCCTTCCGCTCCAATTGAAATGAAGGGGGTCAAAGTTCTCCTGACAGGCAGATATGACCGGTTAATTCAGTTTCTAAACTGGATCGAATCGCTGCCGGAGTGCGTTTTAATCAGTACATTTAAAATGGAAACGGCAAAAGACAGAACGGGAGTTCTGAGCGGTCGGATAGATTTTGCCATTCCGATTACCTCCGGCGCCCAGCGGCCCGCTCAAGGCCCGATCGCCGGCGATAAGGAGTGACCTATGAGGAATTGTCTGTTTGTATTTATTGCGATAGGCGGACTGCTGTTGTTCAGCTCGACTTTTTCAGGTAAAGCCGAAGCTCAGGAGCCGGATGGTTCGCGGGATCCGTTCGGAAGCGTCTTTCCGGAGGAAAACGCCGCGGCGCCCTCGGTTAATTTGAACCAGCAGCCCCTTCCGGATATCAAACAGCTTTGCGTACAGACGATTATGCTGAAGTTTTTGCGGGCTGAAAATCTGAAAGAAGCCATCGTCAGCATGCATTCGCCGTATGGTAAAGTGTCGATTGATTCAGCGACCAATTCCCTGATACTTTGTGATTTTCCGGATTATCTGGATCGGATTGTTTCGGAAGTTCGAGGGGCTGACCGGATGCCTCAGCAGATCCTGATTGAAGTGGTGATTGCCGATGTCCAGCTGAGGGATGATACGGAAATCGGGGTCAATTGGGAATACCTGCTGGGCGGGGCGGAAGGTCGGGGGACAACCTCGCAGCAAATTATGCTGAATACATTTGAAACAACTCCTGCGGCTGCAGCGGGAATGGATCTTACTTTTTTAAATAGCGATCTGACCGTAACTTTACATGCTCTGCAGGAAAAACGGAATGTAGAATTGCTGGCGACTCCTCGGATTGTGGTACTCAGCGGACAGGAGGCGGAAATTAAGACCGTCGAGGAGATTCCTTATACAGAAACCAGCGATACCTCCGGGGGCGGCAGTCTGACCAGTACCCAGTTTAAGGAAGTGGGAGTGACCCTGACGGTCAAGGCCGTAGTGACCGATGAGCGAAAAATTCAATTGACGATTCAACCCAAGCAGAATGTGGCTACCGGTACTTCTGTCACAAATGTGCCGATTGTCAATACGCGAGAGGCGCGAACCACGCTGCTGGTGGATGATGGGCAGGTGATTGTGCTGGGCGGGCTTCGTCGCAAAGAAACGCTTGTAAAGACCCAAAAAGTTCCTCTGCTGGGAGATCTGCCCGTGTTGGGAGTTCTTTTTTCAAGCGAAATAAAAGAAAACACGCATTCGGAACTGCTGATTATGATGAGTCCGCATCTGGATGCAGGATATACGCCTACTGAGGAACAGATGCGGCGATTTGAGTCGATGCGAAAGCAGCCTATGCTGCAAATACCTTCCTCGAAAACGAATCTGAAATCGGCCTATGGCCCTCTTGACCAAATGCTTGAATTAATCGGACCTCCTAAACCAATTGAATTAGGGGAGGCCGGGTAATGTAGTGAATTGTAAGTGGGATCAGGCGAGGAAAATAGAAAAAAATAAGCGCAAAAATAAAGCCAGATCCCAAACAAGTCAGAATCTGGCTTCGGAGGAGGGTGATGAAAAGCCTGAAAAGTACTTAATTTTCCCTTATTAGTTCCCTGAAAGATCCCTCTACTTTCTATAATCTTATCGAGAAATGTTTGTTCAGAACTTTAATAAAAAAATAATTTTATTTTTAATAAGACCGATTATGTCTGGAAATAGTATTTGGTTTTGTGCTGAAACCGATTTTTTTCTTGCAAAGGGAATCGGGTTAACCTATTGTAGAATAAAATGTTGTGATTATAGCGGATAAGGCATAATAAATGACTATTCTGGATCTTTTCGGGCTCAAGCAAAAGGGTCAAAAAATTTCGGCTGTCAGTTGTTATGACTACACGACGGCTCGATTGGTCGGCCGAGCTGGGGTGGATATGATTCTTGTGGGGGACTCTGCCGCCCAGATTTTATTGGGGTATGACTCGACGCTGCCGGCGACAATGGATTTGATGGTGGCCCTGACGGCCGCTGTGCGCAGAGGCGCTCCGAATGTATGTCTTGCTGCAGATATGCCCTTTTTGTCATATCAGACTTCAATTGCAAGCGCTGTCAGCAATGCCGGCCGGTTTGTGGCGCAAGCCGGCGCTCAGATCGTCAAAATCGAAGCGACAGCGGCCCATCTGGATGTAATCAAGGCCGTCAGCGATGCAGGAATGTCAGTAATGGCGCATATCGGAATCCGTCCTCAGAGCATCACCAAACTCGGACAGTTGAAAGCGGAGGGGACGACGGCGGAGTTGGCCTATGAACTGATTGAATTGAGCAAGGCAATGGTCAAAGCCGGAGCCAATTCGCTTCTGCTGGAAGGTACGGCCCGAGAAGTGGCGAAAATTGTCGCTGAAAAAACTCCAGTGCCCGTTATCAGCTGCGGATCGGGCCCGGACTGCGACGGACAAATCCTTGTGATCTCGGATATTCTTGGCCTAAGCGACGGGCCAATGCCTAAATTTTCCCGACGGTTTGCCGATTTGGATAAGGCCGTTGTTCAAGCCGTGGGAGACTATGCCCAACAGATACGAAGCGGCAAATTTCCGGATGATACGCAGTGCTATCACATCAAGCCCGGCGAGTTGGATAAACTGAAGCGTATGCTCGCCAGTACAAATCGATAAATGCTGAGAGGATCTATGGCGGAAACGGAATACAATCCCGAAAATGCCGAAGAACTTCCATGCAGACCAGCGATTTTTGTCGATCCTCGTTCTCTTGCCCAATACCCGAACTTTTTTAGGAGCACGCTGGTGGGTCTTGTCGGTTCTTCGTATCGAGTCGCTCTGGCCGGACCTGTTGGAAGCGATTTGTACACGGTGTTGTGTCCGTCGGTGGAGGCGATGGAGTACCCTCGTCTGCCGTTAATAAGTCTGCATCGTCGAAGCGGGAAAATCTTTTTGGAACAGTTGGTTCGATTTAAGCCGACGATTCTGCATGGGATCTGGCCTGCCCATGCCCGTCTTTTACGGCGGCTTTCGGGGATGTTGAATTTACCCTATGTTTTATCGTTTTTTGCGCCTCCTGCCAAAGCGCAACGATTTCTCAATCCTCTTGTATCCGCAGATGGCTGGATTGCTGCGGCTGAATCGATTGCAGAAGGCCTGACCATTTACTCGGCGGACAGGCCGGATCGAATAATACTTATACCGCCCGGCTGCTATGTGAAAGATGAGTGTGTCTGCTTTGCTCAGGCCGGTCGAAAACCGAGCATGATTTTGGCTCAGCCGCTGGTCAAAGTCGCAGAAATTGATCCGTTTCTTCTGGCAGTGCGGCATCTGCTGCTGGATGGGCATGAGTTCTTTCTGGGAATTCTTGGTTGCGGGCGGGCTGAACCGGCGCTTCGTCGCAGGATTCGGGCTTTGGGTTTGGCCTCGATAATCAGCATTGTGCCGATTGTTGAAACTTACCGGGACGTATTGGGCGGGGTTGACATTTTTATTCGATTGAAAGCCAAGGGACGGCATGATCCTTCGCTGTTGGAAGCCATGAGCATGGGGCTGGCGGTGGCCGGCTGTAAAGATCCGGTTAGCCGGTTGCTGGAAGATGGTAAGACGGGCGTATTGTTTAATCCGACTGATGAGTTGAGCATTTATAATGCTTTAAAAAAACTGCTCAACCGACCGTCGTGGGCAAGACAACTGGCTCTTGCAGGTCAGGACTATGTCCGCCAGAATCACCAGGTCAGCCGGATGGTTGAGAGACTGATTCAAACATATCTGACTGTGCAAAGACGGCGGCTCAAAGATCCTGAACAACGAAACGTCCAAACCTGAAAATCGGATCCACGAAGAGTTGGGGCAGTACGCGCAAACAATGAACAAAAATATTTGTTGTTTTATTATGCTTGATATCCTTACTGCGGGGGATTAAAGTTATCATTTCGGTTTGTCCGTTGTTTACGCCGGAATTCAAGAGCAGATCGAGAGTAGGCAGTTTGCGTTTTTTGGGAAACTGAAATCAGGAGAATACATGCATCTTCAAGCCGTCGATATCGGGATCATCATCGTTTATATCGTGATTATTATGACGGCTGGTTTCGCGATGTCCAAAATAGCCAGCCGAAATTTAAATTCTTATTTTCTCGGCGGCAATCGGGTGCCCTGGTACATCTTGGGGATTGCCGACGCATCCGGGATGTACGATATCACAGGTACCATGTGGCTGGTCATGACGCTTTTTGTCTATGGTCTCAAAGGAGCGTTTCTGCCGTGGGTCTGGCCGGTTTTCAATCAGATCTTTTTGATGGTTTACTTGTCTGCCTGGCTCCGGCGGTCCAATGTGATGACCGGCGGCGAGTGGATCCGCACGCGATTTGGCGATGGTCCTGGGGCGCAATTGTCTCATCTGAGCATTGTCATCTTTGCCTTGGTCAGTGTGATCGGTTTTTTAGCGTATGATTTCAGAGGAATGGGCAAGTTCGCTCAGATACTTCTGCCATGGGAGTTTTCGGCCAATACCTATGCCGTTCTTTTGATGGGAGTGACCACCCTGTATGTCATCTTTGGAGGAATGCTCAGCGTGACGGTGACGGATGTCATCCAATATGTTCTGATGACCTGCGCTTCAATCTGCATTGCGGTGGTTGCCATGCGGCATACCTGTGCAGAGGCGATCCGCGAGGCGGTTCCGACCGGTTGGCTTGACCTGTCTTTCGGATGGACGCTCAATCTGGACTGGTCGGGCCATATCGAATCGCTCAATCATAAAATCACAGAAGACGGCTGGGAACTGTTCGGTATCTTTTTTATGATCATGTTGTTTAAGGGGATTCTGGTCAGTGCAGCCGGTCCTGCGCCTAATTACGATATGCAGCGAATTCTTTCCACCCGCAGTCCGAGAGAGGCCTCAATGATGAATGGATTTGTTTCGGTGGTTCTGTTTTTTCCGCGGTACCTGCTGGTCGCAGGCATTGTCGTCCTTGGGCTGGTGTTTTTCCGGGAACAGATTCTTGCGGCGGGCAGTTCGTTTGATGCAGAACAAATCCTGCCGAATGTGATCAGCCGGTTTCTTCCGGTCGGCCTGATCGGCTTTGTGCTGGCCGGATTGCTGGCCGCTTTTATGAGTACATTTTCTTCTACAATCAATGCGGGGGCGTCTTATGCGGTCAATGATCTTTACAAAAAATATATTCGTTCCAATGCCGGCGATAAACACTATGTCTATGCCAGTTATCTTTGCTCGGTTTTGGTGGTCATCGTGGGCATTGCGTTTGGCTTTATGACCGAATCCATCAACACCGTCACGCAGTGGCTGGTAGCGGGACTCTGGGGCGGCTACACAGCCCCCAATGTGCTGAAATGGTACTGGTGGCGATTTAACAGTCTGGGATACTTTGGGGGGATGCTCTCCGGCATTGCGGCGGCTCTGATCTTACCCTTGATCTTTCGGGGGCCGTTGCTATGGCATCTCCAGCGGGATATGGCGGTTTTCCCCATCATCCTTGGAATCAGCGCTGTGGTCTCTATTTTGATTAGTTTGCTGACCCCGCCGGATGAAGAAGAAACGCTGAAGAAATTTTATAAACAGGTTCGCCCATGGGGCTTGTGGGGACCGATCCGTAAAAAGGTTATGCAGGAGGATCCGGCTTTTTTACCGAATCGGAACTTCTGGAGGGATATGGTAAACATTGCTGTAGGGATTCCCTGGCAGCTGATGTTGGTGCTGATTCCGATCTATTTGATAATTCGGAATTTTACGGCGATGTGGATCTGTGTGGGGCTGCTGGCGGCGACTTCTTTAATTCTTAAGAAAAACTGGTTTGATAAATTGGCCGATTAGAAAAAATTTGCCCAAACAGCCGAAGATGGGATTTGAACCCATAACCCCGGCTTTACGAAAGCCGTGCTCTACCGTTGAGCTACTTCGGCACAAAAAAAGATACCAAATCAAAGAGCAGAAAAGAAAAATGACCTCGCTTCCGGCGACGCTCAGTTAACGCGATATTTATATCGATTTGAAGATAATAAATCAAGGGTATCAACGAAATTTCCTGCAAAGTTGGGGAACATTATATCGCGAGCCTCTGGCTTTTCAGTATAAGCATTGCGATCTATCTAAAGACCAAAAGCAAATAAAAATTGCAACCTCTTTGCATAAAAGGATATATCAGTAAGGGGATTCCAATAATATCCGATTTAGTTGACTGCTTCTACCGACAATCTGGAGGTCTTCAGAACCAAGAGCTACCTGCTGGAATCGGCAATTCGAAAGGTTTTTTAAAAGAACATATATTGCATCTAATATATCTATATTATGTAAATATAACAACATCTTTTCAAAAAAATCGGTAAAATTAAAAAATATCAAAGAAAATAATGAGTCTGCTGACAAGATCTTAATAGAGATGCATTAAATTTCAGATCAGCGTCAAGGTGGAGCAGGATTTTGCGAGATAACCCGCACGACATTACAAAAACCTTCATGCGATTAATGTTCGCAAATGAAAGACGGATTTACGCATATATCTACGTTTTGATTCCAATTCAAGAGGAAGCGGAGGACATTTTCCAGGAAACCATTGCGGTTATGTGGAGCAAATTTGACGCCTTTGAAGAAGGAAAGGATTTTGGGGCATGGGGGATCGGAATTGCCCATAATATTATCCGCAATTACCGGCGAAAGAAATCGCGATCTCATTTTTATCTGGATGAGGATATTGAAAACCTTTTGGAGCAGGAAGCCAGGCAATCCATCAAATCCCTGGATTTACGCATCGAAGTATTGCGGCAATGTCTGAATCAATTGAATCCTTTGGACCGGAAAATCATTCATTTGCGGTATGATGAAGACGTCTCGGTAAAGGCCATCGCAGAGAAAATCAGCCGTACAATGAAAGTGATTTATGTCAAATTGGCTCGTGCAAATGATTTTCTTCTTCGTTGTATTCGACGAACTCTGGCCGAGCAGGGCGGATGACGATGAAAGATCCGAAAACATCTCAACATTTCTGTGAAATGATCCTGAAATTTCGGGACGGGCAATTGAGCGGCGAGGATCTGCAGCAGTTCAAAGTCGCCCTGCGCAGCAATCCGGAAGCCAGGAGTTATTATATTGAAACCGTTCTTATACACACAATCTTCAAGGGAAGAAAATCGCCGCTCCAGCAGATGGAGATACTTGCCTCTAATAATACCCTGGATTGGCAGTTGTGGGATGCCCTGGCGATGCAGGAAAATACAGCAGAACCAGTCCAAATAGAACGGATCGACCCTCCGCAGATAGAAATGGCTCCGCTGAGCAAACCGGTTTCTGCAAAACAAACTCCCAGTAAAACGCTGCTTTACACAATGATTTGTTCGGCCGCGGCTTTTTTAATTCTGATCCTTTATCTGAATTATTCTCCGTTTGAACCCGGGTATCAGGTTGCCGTTCTGTCCGACAGCATCGACGCCTTGTGGGCGAATACAGACAATTCCATGAAGAAAGGGACTCCGATTCTGACCGGATCCAAGCCCCTGATTCTGCGTGACGGGTACGCCCAGTTGCGGTTTGACAATCAGGCGCAACTTACGATCAAGGGGCCGGCAGAATTTCAGATTTTAGACAGTGATGTGGTTAAATTGAACTATGGCCAGCTTTATTCGGTGATTCCTCCCCGTGCATATGGATTTCAGATTTATACACGGGAGTCCAAGATTATTGATTTAGGCACGGAATTCGGCATTCAGCAGAATATTAACGGGGATACCGAAATTCACGTCCTGAAAGGGCAGGTGGTTTTTGTTTCCAAGGCGATGGGCAAGCATATTAACCTCGACCTGGCGGCCGGTTCGGCGCGGAAACTGATTGCGGCCACCGGCGAGACTGCCGAGATCGCCTGCAAGGAGGAAATGTTTGTTCGGCAAATTGATTCGGCTTCTCGTTGGATTTGGAAAGGCCAGCCGTTGAATTTGGCCGATATTGCAGGCGGAGGCAATGGGTTTGGGACGGGAACAATCGATACAGGTTTCGATCCTCTTACCGGCATGCCGTCCAGCGAGTCCCCGGGGACGCGAAAATCAGACAATACCTACCAACGCGTACCTTCAAACCCCTTGATCGATGGGATTTTTGTTCCCAACGGCCAAACTCAGCAGATAGTCAGCTCCCAGCGGCACGTATTTCGAGAATGCCCTGTGACAAGCGGAACAACCTACCATAATCTTACAAATGGCGTGAGAATTCTCAGCCCAGAGGCGTTTCAGGATTCGACAGTTCTTGCTTCCCAGTCCGCGCATAGCTTATTAATGCATGCCAACGTCGGCATTACCTACGATTTGCAGGCAATTCGCGAACTATTGCAGGGCGTTCAGATTGTTCGATTTCAATCCAAACTTGGGCTTGAAGACGTCTTTTTGCGGCCGGCTCTAAGCAATGCTGATTTTTGGATACTGGTGGACGGCAAGTTAAAGTATCAAAAGACACAAGTAAAGGCCAATCAGCTGTTTTCTGTCGTTATTGAACTTTCAGATAAAGACCGTTTCCTGACTCTTGTTGTCACTGACGGAAAAGATCCAGAAGAACGGATTGTTGACAATATGACTTATCCTGCGATTGATTGTGATTGGTGCATGTTTGCCGATCCGGTGCTGATATTGAAATAATTTAGAATCAAAGATTGATTCACAATGAATCCGGGATATACAGATTGAGACGCTTAACGGCATAGGATTGCTTTGAAAGGATCAATTGAATGAGAAACAGATCAAAAGGTTTTACATTAATCGAATTGCTGGTGGTTATCGCAATCATTGGTTTGCTGCTGTCGATCCTGATTCCGGCTTTGGGCAGGGCCAAGGAATATTCCCGCCGAATCATCTGCAGCACGAATATCCGATCGCAGGCACAGGGCGTGCGTCTTTACGCCGAACAAAATGATGGATCCATCCCCCTGAATGAAGGGGGCAACTGGTTTCAGGATCTTTCTTTCTGGAGTTCCAACCAGATTATAAGGTACTCTGGGATAGGTCCTGAGTCTTTCGATTGTCCGGGCAATAAAAGGTCTGTTTTGGACGCTCGTTTTTGGCAGTTTTCCTGGGTAGGAGATCCTGATTTTCAACCTCCGGCGCCGGGAATTGTAACAAGTCCGATCGAACTTCGGCCCGAAACCGGGCTAAGCGAAGCGCGCCAGCGACAAGAGATTCGTGTTATGGAATACATCTACTTGTTTGAACGAATGAATAACGCAAATCCCCCGGTATCCATGTACGGAAACAGGCGGTTGCTCAGCGGCCGAGAGCCCATTTGGATTACGAAAATAACCACGCTGGCAAACAGCAGCGCTACGGTAATGATTGCGGATAATACGGTCAGTCAAACAAGCGCTACTTCCGCTTCCGGATACAATGCCGCACCTCCAGGCGGATGCAATTTTGTGGAGATCCAGGGGGGCTTATGGAGCATGTATCAGATTTATGATATGTCTAATCATTTGAGTCGACAGCATGACGGAGGCGCCGCTCGCAGAGATGTTTCCGGCGCGAACATTGGATATGCCGACGGCCATGTAATTTGGAAAAACCGTTCAGAAATCAAATGCCAGATACAACTGGGTCAGTATTTCTGGTGGTAGCCGCTTAAACGATATTCATTGTCCGAAAGAAGAGGCGATTTAGCAAACGGAGAGTGGGCGATAAAAAAATTCCTGTATCAGAACGAGAGGAGAGATTGCCGCACGACGAATATGGATAATAGGGCGTGAAAGAATTGATGTGTGTGATGTGTGATTTATTATATATGCGGTTCTGAATAGTAATTTGAATAGTAAAGAGTAAAACGATTGGAGGAATGAACGATGAAAAATGCAAGTTTGGTATTAATGGTCTTTGTTTTGAGTATTGCGGTTAATGCGGTTCCTGTTACTGTCTATCAAAATGACTATAACAGCCAACCGGCAGGCGCCGGCTTTGTCGCCTGGAACTGGGGCGACAATGGGATGGCGCACACAGCTGTCTATGAGGACTGGGGGACTATTGTCGTACAACATGTCGGCTCGATTACA
>JAKJEN010000022.1:23997-24380 GCA_022705405.1 Planctomycetota bacterium
CGGTTTGGCTCCAAGTGGGACCTTGGGATGAGCGGAAACACCAGCGCCAATCCGGCTGATTACACGATCTCATTTGATGTAATGAGCGTCAAAGGGGAATGGGATCCTATCAATTTAGAATTATTTATCGTAACATCCAACCCTGAAGTCGGCGCGGCTCAATATGGGCGCGGCTCCGGAGCTATCAGTTTTTTGCAAGCTGCCGGATGGGTCCATGTGGAATTAAATCTGGCTGCCTTGCTTGTTGGCTGGTGGCAGGGTCAATCCTGGGATTTGACACAGTCCACATGGTCCATTGAAGTTGGCGGTCCGCCGTATCCGGGTATGTCCGTTAAGCCGGGCGAATCAGTTGAACAGATGTGGCTTTTCGACAATCTTCGGGT
>JAKJEN010000230.1 GCA_022705405.1 Planctomycetota bacterium
CACACATGCTTTTTACGAATCCGCGGTTGCCGCGCGCCGGGCCAGGAATGTTTTTGTGCCGGAGTACCGTTGATGAGCAAGGGCGGGGGGTTGCATGAATGAAACGGAGGGCATGATCCGCCGCTTAAGGCTCAATCTTCGGGAGGGAAATATTTCTTGAAATGGTTCACGCAATCCACCGGCAGCTCATTGAAGCGATCCAGTATGCTTCCATCCTTGCCGATGATTATATGGTAGGGCACGCCGATGATGCCGTATTTCTTGGTTAGCGAGACGCTCCCGTCGATCAGTATTTTGCCGGGGATATGATACTGGCTCTGGATTTTTTTTATGCGCTGCAGGGTGTCATTGACGCCCACATCAATCGCCAGCAGTTCGTAGCGCGCGCCGTCCATGTTCTTGTGGAGATCCTTGATTTTGGTGATCTCGAGGAGGCAATGGGGGCACCAGGTTGCCCAGAACATCAGGTGTACCACTTTCTTGTTCCGGTAATCGTCGAGCGAGACGGTTTCCCCCTCGGTGCTTTGGAGACAAAAGCCGTCAGCATTTGCGGCCGGCGGCTGGGCATCCGCCCATGCCGGGCAGACAGTTGCATAGGAGACTATGAGAAGCGAAAGGAAAGAAAGGGCGGAAACCTTTGATCGGTTACCGTGCGTGGAGCGTCTCATGATGTCACCTGAAAAATGGGTATTGCAATGCGCGCGGCTTTACCGACGCGGCTTACATCTGGTGCTCTTTTTCCGCGCGATAGTTCTGCAAGGTTTCATCGGCGATTGCCTTAGCCTCCGCAAGCAGTTCGTGCCGCGGAAGATGTGCGAGCGCATCGATTGCGGAGTCCAGCTGAGCGATGTTCCGGATCCCGCAGAGGGCGGCGCTGACCTCTTTATACTGTAACACGTATCCCAGCGCCAATGCCAATAGGGAATGCCCGCTTTCGCTCAGCCGGGCGGCTATTTTCTTCATCGCCCGGTACTTGGGCGTTCGATCCTCATGTTTCCACCAGGGCGCCCATGCGCGCGCGTCGGCATCGTCAAAGGTTCTTTCAGGGGTGACCCGACCGGTGAGCATGCCCTTGTCCAGTGTTCCCCAGCTTAAGAAGCCGGTGTTTTTGTGCCGGATCATCTCTCTGATGTCATGGAATGGCGCATCGTTGAAAAGGTTCAGCTCGTTCTGGACCGCGTCGACGGCATCAATTTCTTCGGCTTTGTTGATATCCTCGCGCCCCGCGTTGCAGAGGCCGATTGCCTTTATTTTTCCCGCTTCCCGGGCGCGGCTGAGGCATTCCATGGGCCGTCTGATATCAATATGCTTATCCGGCCAGTGAATCATGTACAGGTCGATATAGTCAGTCTGCAGGTCTTTCAGAGACTGCTCAAGCATTTTTTGCATTACCGCGGGGTGATTGTCAATCTTGATCCGTTTCCGGTCATCCCAGACGATGCCGCCCTTGGAAACGATAAACACGCGATCACGAATGTCCCGGAAGGCCCGGCCGATTCTCTTTTCGGAAAGTCCGAATCCGTAAACCGGAGCGGTATCATATAGATTGATGCCCCGGTCAAAGCATCCGGCAAGCAGGGTTGCGGCCTCCGCATCGCCGATATGGCCGAATCCGTATCCCCGCCCTTCGCCGCTGATGGCGGCGCCGCCGAAGGAAATTTCCGAAACCGCAATACCGAGAGTGCCGAGCGGACGCAGATTAAGCATGGAAGGAAATCGAAAAGTTGCGGGTGTGATTGGGGTGGCATGCGCTGATGAACATGACCGACGATGCGCATTGCCCCCGGGTATTGCCTATCATGTGCACGGAGGATACCCTATCACGCGCGCCGGCGGTTGTAAAGAAAGATTTGCCGTCGGTCCGTGTCGGTCAGTCCCTGAGGTCCATTACTTGCCGGGCTCGAGAGAAAAGATTTGTAAAATGATGAAAGTGGGTATATAGTGGCCGAACAGGAGGGATGGGCATAGCGTCGCCGTCGTGCGAACCGTATCCTTCCCGCGCATCAGGCAATTCTTCATCTGTTTTTACGGCGATTACTTCACATTTTCTAAATTTTTATTAAGAGGAGAAAGTGATGGAAGACACCAATCCCAAAAAAGACCTCTCGCAGGGTGATCCGCTCGGCACGGAAAAAAACAGGCGCGGAAAGACGCTCGGCTGGATAAATGATTTCAAAAGTAACACCCTGACCAGAATCCAGAAGTTCGAGTCCCAGCTGGAAATGGTTACCAAGGAGCGCAACAAACTTTCCTCCGATTTGAAAAGGGCCAATGCGCAACTGGTTGAACTGCGGGATGGGCGCAAGAATCTGCTCGAGGAAGTCAGCAGCCTGAAAGCGGCGCTGCAGGGGGTAAAGTCCGAATTTAAGTACAGCGAGGAAGAGAAGGCTGACGCCTTCGAGCAGATCAAGTCTCTGGAGGGACAAATAACTTCGCTTGACGAACAGCGGCGGAGCCTGGAGTCGGAGGTGGCTTCAGCCAAGGACGCGCTGCTGAGCAGCAGGGAAATGCAGGAGGATCTCAAGGGCAAGATCAGGCTGCTCGAGGATAAAATCGCATGGAACGATAAGTCACACCAGGATGATCTGAATAAATTGAAGATCGCCGAAGCCCGCTTGCGGGACCTGATTGGCGCCAACGAATCACTTGAAAAAGAGCTGAAGGCTTTAACCAAAACCATGGAAGAGCGGGATCACACCATTGTCGATCTCAAAAACCGTGCCGGGCTGCTGGAAGAGAAGGTCGAGTCTTTGGAAATGGTAAAGAGAGACCTCGCCCGGACCAAAAAAGAGCAGGCGGAGAGCCAGGAGAAGCTGAGCGACCTGGAGGCAAGCCTGCAGACGAGCGCATCGCTTAAGGATGCTTTGGAAATGGATTTAAAAAGCATTCTTAAAGACCTGGAAAATGAAAAAAATTTGTGTGAAGAATACCGCAAGCGGATAGCCGATTTGGAAGAAGAGGTGAAAGATTTTGAATCA
>JAKJEN010000231.1:0-2496 GCA_022705405.1 Planctomycetota bacterium
GGACACATCGGAGTAGCTGTTTCCCTCATTAAACAAAATCTGCACATCCGCCAAAACATCGGAGGTCAGAATGGTGCCGCCGGTTCGCCGGTTCGGGGACGAAAAAAAAGCGGCAACCCCACCCTTCGCGTATTTGTTGCGCCAGTTATTCAAAGTCCGCTTGGGAATGCCAAATGTCTTGAGAATTTCACATTCCCGGCAAAGGCCGTTGTCAATCAGCTGCGCAAGAATAAGGTAAAAGTCACGATGGAAACCGGCAGGGTGACAATAAATAGGATGACCATAATGGTAATAAATCCATTTGTCATCGCCACGAGTGACATATACATTTTCGTTGATCGGGCTTGCATTGCCGGGATTCAGGATTAATATTTGCTGTTGCACAGTGGCTCCTTTTTGGCTTGGTTTTTTGATAGGAACTACCAATAAGGTGCCACTGTGTTTTCACAAGTCAAATTTCAACAAGATATTTTTTTGCCACACTTAAATTATTGGCCAATAATCAGATAAAGGAAAAATCACGCCCGCTTTTTCAGACCTGAGGTTCAGTTGTCTGACCTTTTTAAACCAGACGTTCCATCACAATCGCAAGCGGGACGCTTGCGCCACTTTTAAACCTGCCCCCATTAATGAATCTTATGTTTCAGGAAAAGCCGGTAGGTTGCTGCATAGATAATAAGTATGATAACCCATGAACCCGGGAAAGCACTTAAGAGGACGGCGAGATGGTGATATTTGGGGAAAATGGTGGAAATCCAGAAAATTCGGAATCCGCAAATTCCCACGAGGGTAATGAGGGTTGGCAGCACCGAGTATCCGAGACCGCGAATATTGCCATCCAAAACATTCATCATTCCACACAAAAAATAAGTATAGCCAAGGATGGAGAGATGGATGGAGCCATAGCGGATGGCTTCCTCTGCTGTGACAAATAACCCCAGCAACGCATGGCGAAAGCATACAACAAGCAATCCTATGGTCAATCCAGCAATGGTGGCATAGAGCATGTTAATTTTGAGAATCTGCTTCAGGCGATGGAAAATTTTTGCACCATAGTGCTGTCCACTGAAAGTAAGCGAGGCTTTGTTGAAGCCATCCATGGCTACATAGATGAAACCCTCAATGGTGGAAGAAGCGGCGCATCCTGCCATAGCCATAGCCCCAAAAGTATTGATGGCGGATTGCAAATACATATTACAGACTGCAAAGAGAATACCGTTGACGCTGGCGGGAAGGCCTAAGCGGAAAATTGACAATAATAAGCGGTAATCGATTCGGATCAGATGCCGTCGCAACTTCCATGCTTCGTTCATATGGGAGAGTTTACGGGTGGCCATGATGGCTGCGAAAAACAGTGATAAAGCAGTGGCTGTGGCAACTCCAGCGACTCCCATGCCGAAGACGATGACAAAGACCAAATTCATCAAGATATTGGTTACTCCAGCAATGGAAAGAATGATAAAAGGCGAAGCGGTATCGCCTTTTCCTAAAAGTGCAGCCGCGAGAAAATTATAGCAGACTCCTCCCGGAATGCCCAGACAATAGATGCGTAGATAAAGCGTGGCATGCGGCATGACTTCCTGGGGTGTACCGAGTAAGGTTAACACTGGCTTGCTTAAGCAAAGGCCAAATGCGGCAATGATGATCCCCAGCAGCAGACTGGCACCGGCCGCAGTATGCAGGATTTTTGAGGTTAAGCGTTGGTTTTTGGCTCCGAGAGACTGAGCAACCATGATATTTATGGCAGTACTCAGGCCAGCGTATAGGTGGAAGAGGCAATGCGTAGTAGTGGCGGAGGCTCCGACAGCTGCCAATGCCTCATGTCCAACGAAACGCCCGACGACGAGCATATCACTGGCGTGGAAGAAAAGATTTAACAAGCTGGTGAGAATGACTGGAATCGTATACAAGAGGATGGTATGCGGGAGATAACCATGCAAAATATCAATGTTGTTTTTGGCAAAAATATGCATATTGGTAGAAAAGGCTGTTGTGCGTCAGTGTAACTGGGTATAATATTTTTTTAACAACGAAAAAACACGAAAAGACACGAATTTTTTTATGAGTTGCTGCGTTGAAACATGAGCCTTCTTCGCAAAATCCCCATGCGGCAAGGCCATCTTTACGAGGCTGTGCCGGAGGGGATATGGAGCGTCCTAGTCGGCTCCCCCTCGTCAGTTTTCTTCTCGCTGGTATCCGGTGAAGAATTCGAGCATGGCAGGATGCAGGGTTTTATTACTGGCAAGCATCCCCTGCTCCGGCCAGTTTTCGCCACCGATGAGGTCGCTGATCTGACCACCGGCTTCGCTGACAATCAGAGTGCCTGCTGCAATATCATAGAGTTGCAGATTCAGTTCCCAGAAGGCATCCAGACGCCCCGCAGCGACAAAACACAAGTCGAGAGCAGCCGAACCGAAACGGCGCACTTCCCGGGCCTCTTTGGCGATTTCGCAAAAATAGGACAGGTTATTGCGCTTTTTCCATCCGGCCCGCAGA
>JAKJEN010000231.1:2578-2881 GCA_022705405.1 Planctomycetota bacterium
TGATCGCAGACCTGAATTTTTTCTCCATTGCAAAAAGCGCCTCTGCCCTGCTCTGCTGCAAACAGTTCCTGCAGTACCGGGCAATAGATTGCGCCGTACTGGCTCTGACCCTGATACTGCAGGGCAATGGAAATCGAGTAGCCAGGCTGATTATGAATATAGGAGGCCGTCCCGTCAATCGGATCAATCACCCAGCAATAAGGACTGCCTGAATTGATATGCCCATTTTCCTCTCCGTATATTCCATGCTCCGGAAAACGCTCATGGATTTTCTGGATAACAAAATTTTCAACGATGCGGTCT
>JAKJEN010000232.1:0-246 GCA_022705405.1 Planctomycetota bacterium
AAACAAGGACTGCCAGCAAAACTGCCATCACCAAGAACAACCTTTTCATACCTGACCTCCCTTTTTTGCCCTCACATTATTCTTATGTTTTTTATTCATTAAATATCATTATACCGGTTATCATGTCCCCGTTTGCCCGGAGATTGCACACCTACTTATTATCAGTCTGTTTCAGCGCCGCCTTGACTTTGTCGAGATTCTTCTGCGCCCGTGTGTAATACGATGGATTGGTCTCTATCGCTCTTT
>JAKJEN010000232.1:256-2850 GCA_022705405.1 Planctomycetota bacterium
CGCCTCGTTTAAATGCCTCCAGGGAATCTTCCGTATTGCCCAACCTGTAAAGCGCCAGCCCCAGATTGTTGCAGATGCGGCGATTCTCAGGATTGATATTGAAAGCCTTCAGGAAAGCTTCCGCAGCCTTGTCGAATTTGCCGCTGAGATACAGGGAAACTCCCAGATCATTGTAAACCGCGGCTGAACCGGTTTGAACCGCCAGCGCTTTTCTGTATGCCTCCTGAGCCTCCTCATGTTTTTTTTCTGTATCTAAAATCACTCCCAGCAAAGCGTTCGCCTGCCACATTTTATCGTCAAGTTTCAGAGCCTCGCCCAGATCTCTTTTGGCCAGATCTATTTTTTTTTGCTGAAACAGCGCCCGTCCTCTTCCGTACCAGGCGGAAGCGTTTTGCGGCTCCCTGGTAAGAACCTTGTCAAATTCGGCAATGGCTTCATCCGTTAATTCCTTGCCCAGAAAAATCATGCCCGTTTTAAAGACGGGTGATGTTCTTTGCGCATTTTTCTCGAGGCTCTTCTGGTATTCTGTCAAAGCGGAAACCGTATCACCCTGCCGGGCGTAAGCATCTCCCATCTTCTCATGTGTTTCCGCCGTCGCTTCAAAACCGGCCGGCAAATCCGGTTCCTCCGCCCGGACAGCCATTGCCTTGCGCTTTTGCAGATCAATCATTTTGTCGTAAGCGCCGGACGTCTTTTGCTGATTGTTGCCGGAGGCGCAACAGCAGAGAACCATCACGCCAACCATTACGAACAAAAATGCTGCAAAACGTTTTTTACCGGTCATTGAGTTCCTTTTTTAGCCGTTTAAAAATTACGCCCCGATCCAGTTATTACGAGTATTGGAATCCTGGACAGGCTTGTTCATAGTCTGCCGAATCATGTTCTGACCGACAAGCAGTCTGATTTTTATTTGCGGCACATCAAGACTGGTGACTTCCTTCAGTTTGGCCGCAACCGGTATATGGCTCGCCAGTATTTTCGCCTCTTTCTCGTAACCCTTTTCATAATAGATGAATGTTCCGGCAACTTGAATGCCGTCATTCACGCGGGTTACGTTAAAACCTTTTTTATTCAAATAGTCTTTCATATTGCGCGCTGAAAATTTTACGCCGTTGCCGTTTTGTACTTCCATGCAGACCTTGGCTGCATTCCCCGTGGACTGCTGCGTTTGAGCAACATTCAGCGCTGCGTTTTTCTCCTGCTGGGCTTTCGCTATGGCGATGGTCCGATTTTCCAGAAAACCGGCAACCTTCGCGGAAAATGCTTTTGTCTGATCGTCTAATTTTACTTTTGCCAATACCGGCGCCGGAGTTTGTTTTTCGGACTCCGACAACACGCGATTAAGAATGGATTCAGCCATCGCTCCATTGTTGACTTTTACAAATTCGGACAGCGCAAGATTGTACTGGCCGTTCATGGCATAGGCCCGGCCAAGATTGTTATGGATACGGGCATTGGGAAATTCTTCATTATAAGTTACGGCCTTTTCGAAAGACCTGACTGCCGGGTCATATTTCCCCTGCATGAATAAAGACTGCCCTATGTTGTTGAAGTAGATATGGGCTGATTCCGGATTAAGGGCCAGCGCTTTTTTATAGCACTCGGAGGCGAGTTTGAATTCGCGGAGATGATCGTAAGACACGCCCATCGCGTAGAGCGCCCTGGCGTTATCGGGTGTGATGGCAATCGTCTTTTCAAACTCCACAATCGCTTCCCGGTGTTTTCCCCTGTCCTGATAATAACGTGCCAGATAATAGTGGGAATCGGGATTTCCCTTGACCGGTCGCATCGTTTTAGCAAATGTTTTCAGATTCGTTACTATCGCCTGATCCTTGCTGCTTAAGCAGGCGGAGACAGTAAGAACCAAAAAGATAGAGCATACAAAAACTACGATTATTTTCCTGCTCATGGTCATTCCTCCATTTTTTCAATGTTGCGCCATTATTCTTATAATGCGTATCGCTGCCGGACCTAAAATCACGACAAACAGCGCGGGGAAAATGAAAAATATTGTCGGGAATAGCAATTTTACGGGGATTTTGGCCGCGATTTCTTCCAGGCGTTGCGAACGCTTGGTGCGTAATGTATCGGATTGAATCCGGAGAGCCTGAGAAATACTGGTTCCCAATTTATCAGTCTGAATCAACAGGGAAACCCAACTGCTTACATCTTCCAGATCTATTCTGTCCGCCATGCTTTTCATAGCGTCTTTTCTCTCTTTACCCGCCCTCATTTCCAGGTTGAGAAGCCGGAATTCATCGCTGAGCACCTTGTTGCTGAGTTGCATTTCATCGCCAACTCTTTTAATCGCGGCATCGAGACCCATACCGGCTTCAACACAAACAGCCAGCAGATCCAGCGCATCCGGAAATCCTTCCCGGATCGTCTCCTGCCGGCGGGATGTCTTGTAAGAAAGCCATAGGTTCGGCAGATAAAAACCGTACAAGCTGAGCAATACGACCAGCACGATGCCCATCATAAACGACATCTTGATTTTAAACAGTAAAATGACAGCAACAAAAATCACGGCAAGGCAAATGGCACAAACAGCTTTAGAACCGAAAAAAACGACCAGCGCGTGTCTGCTTCTTAAA
>JAKJEN010000233.1 GCA_022705405.1 Planctomycetota bacterium
GGCCCGGAAGATATGAAAAGCTGGACCTACAATTTTCAGGATAATCAGCCGGTTGTTGATCTGCCCTCGCTGGCGGATACGAGCATCTCCGACGCCGGCCATTATGTCGATCCCAAAGACAGTTCCAAGAGAAAGCCGCAGGTCTTTTACGAGCAGATCACCCTTCGCAGCGATCCGTCTCGTCCCTTCTTTAAGCCGTTTAATGCCGACACGTTTCTGCTGATCTCGGCCGGATGGGACGGCATCTACGGAAATGAAGATGACGTTACCAATTTTGAATATTAACGGACACTATTGTCTTGATTCAGGAGACGTTCTTATGCGTCCAAAACAAAAAACCAAACAAACCCAAATCGGCTTTACGCTGGTTGAAATGCTGACTGCTCTGGCTGTCATTGCCGTCCTGCTGGCCCTGCTGATTCCGGCCCTGAACATGGTTCAGAAAAAGGCCCAGACCGTCAAACAAAGGGGCCAATTTCATGCCATTGAAGTCGGCCTGGAGGCCTTTCGCGCTGACTGGGGCGATTACCCTCCCAGCGAATATAACTTGGGCTACTATGGGAATGGGGGTATCGCGCCGTTTCGTTTGGCCGAGGCCTTGATCGGGCGAGATGGATTGGGATTTCATCCTTCCTCACAGTTTCGGGAAGG
Organism: Planctomycetota bacterium; assembly: GCA_022705405.1. Lineage (GTDB taxonomy): Bacteria > Planctomycetota > Phycisphaerae > Sedimentisphaerales > Anaerohalosphaeraceae > JAHDQI01. The sequence continues at coordinate 652 of JAKJEN010000233.1, forward strand.
GGGATTAGCAGATCTGGACGGAGATGGTGTAATTGACGACCAAGTTTATCAAGCAAGTACTGCAAATAATCTGGCTGCCCGAAAAGGGCCGTATCTCGAACTGGAGACGGCCAATGCCGTTCGAATCAGGGAGATATACGGATCTGTCGCGGCCGGGGCTTTGGATGATACCTATGTCTTGGCGGATGCCTTTACAAAAAAGATGAGGGTCACAGGCAAGGAGTTCGGTATGCCGATCCTGTATTACCGGGCTCATACAGACCGGATCGACAATGATCCTGCTCCGAACTGGGAGCCTGCCAGTTTGACTTTTTGGGCGACCAATACCTATGATTTGAATGATAGTTACTGTAATAATTCCGGTATTCTTGGAATCAATGTTCCTTTCCAGAGTACCTCGGCTCAGCATCCCTTGTGGAATTGCGGGTCAGATGTTGCGGCGGCTCGGCTCTTTTATGGAGCGATTGCCAATCCCAATTTTACGTCTCCGGCGCGGCCGTACCGGGCCAATTCGTTCCTGCTTCACAGCGCCGGGCCGGACGGTCTTTATGGGACGCCGGACGATATGTTTAACTTTTAGCCCGACGGCGGGATGGATCGAGCGGACCGGCCGCGGAATTTGAAAGCCAAAAAGCAATGAAGCACAGAAACAGACAACCCGGAATGACGCTGACCGAGCTGGTCGTTGTGGTGGCGGTTCTGGCCGTCCTGCTGGGTATTTCTGTGCCTACAGCCAAAAAGTTGATGGACTCGCTCGAACACTCCGCCGGAGCCCGATCGTTGATCAATGCCGCTCTGACCAGCGCACGAGCCATGGCCATCAGTCAGAATACCCCTGTGGGAATTCGCTTTCAGCAGGATAAAAAGGACGATTTTTATATGATCTTTATCATCCATGATCCTGACAAGACCAATCTGGCACAGGGTTTTATGGCGATTCCGAATCGAAAGCCGATAAAACTCCCCGAAGACATCGGCGTATTGGAAGGCACCCTGAGAACTGAAGAGTTGCAAGTCGCTGATGAACAGTTAAATACAGACTTGAGATTTCTTGACAAGCAGACTTTTAGCATTGTTTTTTCCGAACAAGGCCGGTTGATCCAGTTCGATGTACGGGTTCGTAATCGAGATGGAAAAACAGACAACTCAAGCAGAGACCCAGTTTTTAATTCACAGGTTAATGTAGATAATGGAATCGGCATGTTTTATGAGGATAACCAGGATAACCAGGATGAAATTGCCACCAATGGATTAAAACAGGAACCCAGCGTCCATTCGTTTTATATTTACGACAAAAAACAAATGGCCCAAACGCCGCCCACACATCGGTGCTCCGGCTACATAAAGGTAAAAGACCTTCCAAAAGAATTTATCAATCCCTATAGCGGGCAGTTGGTAAAAAAATAATGGTTGCCAAACAAGCGAGAAGATGATGCGCAGACGGAAAAAACAGAATGGTTTTTCGCTGACTGAGGTGCTTCTGGCCACGGGCATCCTGGCGATCGGGTTTGTCCTGATTGCGATGATCTTCCCGGCGGGCATCAAACTGACCTCTATGGCCGCCGAAAAGACCCTCGGCCCGGCCATCGCCGAGGAGGCGGCCGCCAAGATGCGCCTGGCCGGTCTGGATCTGTCCCGGATTGATCTGGCGAATATAAATACATTTTATCTATTTCCGGGCCAGCGGCCTGTTCCTGTTACTGATAATCCTCCGCTTCGGCATTTGGACCCCCAAAGCGAAAAATATCTATATAAGAAACTCATTTTGCCAACACTTGATCTGGCTGATCCAGCAGCAGATCTGATTATAAGCAATAATGCTAACCTGCTTTATACAACCATCGCAAAAGATTTTCTTAATAAAGAGGGGATTTATCCGTCTGTACCGGCCAGCCATAATGAGCCAAGTCCCACCCAGTCCATGCGGTACAGCTGGTCGGCAATTTACCGTGGCCGTGGATCGATAGTTAGTAAACAAGATATCCAGGCGATGATTTTTGTCTGCCGCACATCCGGAAACAAACCGTACTACGGCGTTTTGTATGATGCAGTTGAGCGTCGTTACGTACCTGTGCCGAATCTCAAATTCCCCGTGCCGGTCCCGGTCTATGTTACCTTAACTGCATCGAACCAATTAACTATTGCCTCGTCCGCAGTCAATACATTTTTCCAGCCCAATGAGTACAAAGAGTTCTTCA
>JAKJEN010000234.1 GCA_022705405.1 Planctomycetota bacterium
TATCCGAGTTGGGCTACGTCATAGATGACTTCATCCAGCGGCCGATGGTCGCCCAGCGAGAACTGGGCCTGCTGGTCAATCTCTTTTCCCTCGGCGTATCCGCCCGGATTGGTTCGGCTGCCTGCAGAGATCTGCGAAACGCCCAGGGCGAAGGTTTCCCGACGCATATTCGGGGTTTCGCGTGTAGACATAATAATGCCCGTATAGGGCACAGCCAGCCGCAGGATCGCAACGATTTTGCGAAAATCGATATCGCTGACAGGCCGCGGCGGATGAGAAGCCATATCCGAACCGCTGGCCGGTTCCAGACGGGGGACACTGATCGTATGCGGGCCGACGCCAAATTGCGCCTCCAGGTGGCGAATATGCTGCATCAACGCCAGAATTTCAAACCTCCAGTCACACAGACCGAACAGCACGCCAATGCCCACATCGTCGATTCCGGCCTCCATAGCCCGATCCATCGCAGTGATGCGCCAGTTATAGTCGGTCTTTTTGCCGCCCAGATGCACACGCTGATAGGTCTGGCGGTGATAGGTTTCCTGAAACAACTGATAGGTTCCTATTTTGGCATTTTTTAGCTGCCGAAACTGATCGACCGTCAGCGGAGCCACGTTGATATTGACTCGTCGAATTTCGCTGTTGTCGGAGTGCGTGGCGTAAATCGTATCGATGGCCTTGAGAATGTACGAGAATCCTTCCTGCGGATAAGATTCTCCGGCCACCAGCAAGATGCGTTTGTGCCCTTGGCGAGTAAGGATTTCTACCTCGCGGGCGATTTCGGCTTGTGTTAAGGCCCGCCGCTGAACCTCTTTATTCTGCGCCCTAAATGCGCAGTATAGGCATTCATTGGCGCACAGGTTGGAGATATATAGCGGGGCAAAGAGGACCAGCCGCCTTCCATATATGGTTTCTTTGACATAGCGGGCCGCTTCAAACAATTCACTGAGCAACTGCGGGTCGCTGATCTCCATCAGCCCCGCTGTTTCCTGCGGCACAAGCCCGCCCAACTCCCGCGCTTTGGCCAGTATTTCCCGGACTGCGGAAGCGTCTGTTTTCCGTGCGGCCGCCAGCGTTTGTTCGATTGCCGACTCATCTATAAATGATGACGTTTCTGTCTTCATGAAATCCTCATCTAAGATACAGGTTATACTTACTATTATTAAAATAGAGTATATTGATACTTAGATTTAATTGCAACAAAAAGAACATAAAAAATTTTATATGAACATTAAACTATATGAAATAACATTTTATATGTTATATATAATACAATATAATCTATCTATTATAAGTTTTATTAAAAAATCATGGAATTAACGCTATCCAAAGCAATCAGTTTACTCTATACTTTTGGTTTAAAGACAGATTTTAACGTGACAATCAGAAAAGAGGAATCTATGAAGAAACAAATGAATTTTATATTGTTGGCCAGTTGGGTTGCAACTGTCTGTTTTCTGAGCGGTTGTCTGGAACAAGAAAAGGCGGCAGAGGAAAGCCCGGAGGTGAAAGAACTGATTGAGCATGCGGCGATTGAACCGGAGATCGAAAAGCTGGCTCCGGTAACACTCCCCAGTCCGGCCCAGCAAGGACCTATCAATCCTGTGGTAAAGATGACAACTTCGATGGGCGTTATCCAGATTGAACTGTATCCTGAGAAGGCCCCGTTGACTGTGGGAAATTTTCTGGGATATGTCAAAGAAGGATTTTATGACGGCACGATCTTCCATCGCGTGATCAACCGATTTATGATCCAGGGCGGCGGCTTTACCGAAGGAATGAAGCAAAAGCCCACCCGGCCGGCGATTGTCAATGAATGCGGCCCGGAACTGCGGAATCTGCGCGGCACGATTGCGATGGCCCGCACCAGCGCCCCCAACAGCGCCACCTGCCAGTTTTTCATCAATCAGAAGGATAATCCGGCGCTGGATTTTGACGGACCCAACAAGCCCGGCTATGCTGTCTTTGGCAAGGTTATCGAAGGGATGGATGTAGTGGATCGAATTGCGACAGTCCAGACAATGCGCCTGCCGACGGGGATGGGAGACGTTCCGGTCCAGCCGATAGTGATTCAAAAAGTTGAGCAAATGCGTTAATTTTAAGCAGGGAAAAGAATGTTATGAAAACCGTACAGATGAAGACCACGCTGGGCGATCTAACGCTTGAACTGGATGAACAGGCGGCCCCTGCAACCGTGCGGAACTTTCTTGAATACGTCGAAAACAAGCATTATGACGGCACGATCTTTCACCGGGTTATTAAGGATTTTATGATCCAGGGCGGCGGATTAAAGCCCGATCTGAGGGCCAAACCGACCTACGATCCGATTGTCAACGAAGCGGCCAACGGCCTGGAAAACCGGCGAGGCACGATCGCTATGGCGCGTACCAGCGACCCGGACAGCGCCACCTGCCAGTTCTTCATCAATCACAGAGATAACAGTTTTCTGGATTATAAAGGTCCCCAGCCGGATAAGATCGGCTATGCGGTCTTTGGCAGGGTTATCGATGGAATGGATGTGGTTGATAAAATCGCCTCGGTCAAAACCGGCAGCAGCGGCCCCTATGACGATGTGCCCAAAGAGCCGGTCAAGATAATTTCTGTTCGAAAAGCAGAAGATTTGCGTACAAAGAAAGAAGCCATTTAGGATATAGTGTGCTCTAATCATACAAAAAGCGGTTTCTTAAAAATACTCCACTGATCAGAACATAAGACCTGCAATTGATTTAACGTTTGTTCCTATGGATACTATTAAATTACGGCCAATTGGCGTTTTGCATACGCCTTTTGCTGTTCGGGAAG
>JAKJEN010000235.1:0-2427 GCA_022705405.1 Planctomycetota bacterium
CATCGTGCTGTAAAGATGTCTTCAAGTGCCGCAATGCCCGGTTAAACTGTTTTTGATCGCAGAACAACATGGCTGTCTTGTAATGCAGCTGCATCATATTTTGATCTATAGATTGAGGTTCTGTAATCTGCACCAGGGCCTCATCGCAGCGGCCGGAGTCAAAAAGGCAGATGGCCAGTTTCGTTCTTGCCCGGTAATGAGTATCATTGATTTGAAGCGCTTTTTTGAAATATTTTATTGCCTCTTCAGGGTTTCCGGAGGCCATCTGGAGAATGCCGTACTTATAATAAACATCCGCACAGGCGACTTGTTTTTCGATTTGTATTTTGTGGGCTTTTAATACATCCTCCATAAACACCGTGATATGCTGAGTGTGCCCGTGCAGAATATTATGGGCGCTCAGTGCGGCTTGAAAATATAACGTAGCCGTTTCGGAATACAACAGCGTGCTGTTTTGCTGAATTGCCGAACCCAAAGCCAGGGTTTGCTGCGCCTCTTCGCATTGCCCGGATAGATACTGCGCGCGGCAAAGTCCCATATAGGCATCCACAATCTCGTCATTAATCTCAGCGGCCTGATTAAATTGCTCGGCCGCCAGGGTAAACTGACGCGCCCGTAGATGCAGGGTTCCGAGTTTGATTGCCGCCTCAAGATAATTGGGCTGAAGACGCAGGGCATTCTCATACTGAGCAATGGCCTCTGCAGGTCGTTGAATCTGACTGTAAACGTCCGCCAGATTGACATACAAATCCGGCAAAGGGCCTAACTGCTCCATCATATGAAGAATGTTTTCCAGCGCCTGGTCATAGCAGCCCTCATCCAGCATTCGTTTCATTTCTTCATTGGGACAATCGTCCTTAAAATTATCTGGGTGAGACAGGATCGCCAGATTAAAGGTGTCAGCGGCCTGCTCCGGCCGACCGTCCATCAGATATAAATTGCCCAGCAGAACATGAGCGCTAATATCCTCAGGGTGTTCGGTGGTGAGCATTTCATACTCTCGAAGGGTCTTGTCCAGCCGTCCGGTTTGCAGATAAATGGCAGCCATCCGAAGCCGGGGCAATTGCAAATGACTCTTAAACTTGATGCAATCCTGATAAAACTCCAGCGCTTCAGCCAAATGGCCCATCCGTTCCTGACAATAACCGAGCGTATACAAGGCCATTGTATTGCTGGGCTGACGCAAATAGACGCTTTGAGTCTGCTTAAAGGCCTCCTCGACTTCATTCTGATACAGACACAAAGCGGCCGCTGTCATCCGGCCGAAAAGACAGTCCGGATATTCAAATAGATAGAATTTTAATTTCTCTTCGGCCTGGGCCAGTTCATGTTTTCCAAGATGTTCAAGGGCCTCATCCAGTTCGCTTTGCCAGGGAGGCGGAGCGGGCTGATGCTGGGTGCGAATCGTCAACAGCCAGTGCCAGATCAGTTCCGCGGTATCTACAGTAATTGCTTTTCCGAATATCTCCAGAAGCTTACTCATATCAGGGTATCAACCTCACAAGATTGAAGACTGTTTTCTGCACGTCAATCATTCCTTTGAGGTTATCGTCTGCCCCCCTGCCCGGATTAATTGCGGAAGAACCGAGTTTAGAAGAAAATCGTTAATAGAAGGTGAAAAATCAGGAATTGTGCAGATTATAAGGGTTGTTTGGAAAAAAAGGATTCCACCGCCCTGGAAATACCTGCAACTGCTTTATTGACAATAGGTTATATGACGCATAAAATGACTATTATATGCGGACTTTCAAACGAGTATGCCTTATGCCTTTTTCTACGGGAATGTCCGAAAATTATGTCTTATTATCCCGGCTGGGTCGGCTGCGAGGACTTCTCCATTTCACTCAGGTAAGCCAGCGTTCGTTCGAGTTTATCGGTTAAATGTTTAAGTTTTAGCATCGTACGAACCCGCGTTACCAGTTCCCACTTATTGATGGGCTTGCTGAGAAAATCATCGGTTCCCGACTGGATCGCCTTTTCGATATCCCCCAGTTCATTGAGGGCTGTGACCATAATCACAGGGATGTCCGCTGTTTGCGGATCCCGTTTGATTTTTTTACAGACTTCAAAGCCGCTGATTTTGGGCATCATGACATCCAATAAAACAAGATCCGGGTGTCGTTTTTTGATAATTTCCAGCGCAACAATCCCATCGGCCGCAGAAATTGTTTCACATTCCAGATCCTCAAGATAAGCCAATATCAACTCGAGATTCTGCGGGTTGTCATCCACAGCAAGAATCAGCGGCAGCTTATTGTCGATATTATCAATCATTTTCGCCCACTTAAGAACAATCCAACGCCATCCTTTTAACTTTCTGCTACTTCACTCGATTTCTTTAAATCTGTCAAGAAAATCTCGAACAGCCGGCATTAGAAAAATTGCTTCAGGGTCTTCAATTACCTTCCATACCGCTTTGGCAGCTTG
>JAKJEN010000235.1:2508-2793 GCA_022705405.1 Planctomycetota bacterium
ATAATCCACCTCCCCCGCCGCCCATCGGTTCTCTGCGGATTGTAATATGGCTGGCGGCCAGTAATTCGAGCAGGTTCTCAAGTATGGCCTGATGATTCATATCTTCAAGAAAAGGTTTGCAATTGTCGATAATACAAACAGAAATACAGAAATAAAGTACCTGCAATAGTGAAAAAAACAATAGATTTTTGCCTTTTAATATGCAAGCAGGAGACAACAACCGTTGACAATACTTGAGAAACGCCAGAATTTACATTTTAAAACAGAACTGGTAAAACGAAAAAA
>JAKJEN010000236.1 GCA_022705405.1 Planctomycetota bacterium
CCGTTTATAACAGAAGACAGCGGATGTTTCCATCCACCAGTTAATCACTGGTGGTATTGAAATCGGAAGAGATAAAATCACAAACAAAGCCGCCGCATCCATCCAGGTGTTGGTCAGGGCGGTGCCGACCAGGTTCTGGGCCAGGGCGACATCGCTGATCAGTCGGGAGACAATTTCGCCGCTGCGATGCCGATTGAAAAAAGACGCCGACAATCGCAGGATTCGATAGTACAGTTCGTGCCGCAGGGCAAATACCGCCCGATGGCTGGCCTTGTCGGCATAAATATGGCGGATGTACACCCACGGGGCATAAATGAATACAAAGATCGCCGCCATACCGCCGGTGTACAGCCACAACTGACGAATCTTGTCGCTCGCGGCCATTTCCGGATTCAGGAACACATCATCCAGCAAATGCCGAGTCACCTGCGGTACCAGCAGCGGTACGGTAAACTTGACGATCCCGCCCAGTACAGCCAGTACAAGATACCCGCTGTAAGGACGCACATATCCCAGAAATCGGATAAAATTATGTTTTTTCACAGCGGCCGGGCCGCTCTTGATTTTCATGATTTTCACCCGCGATTATTATAGCCGATGGAATGAAAAAAAACAGAACGGATCTTCTTTTAAAGGGTTTTGGAGATGTACCGCACCACGGCATCCTCATCGTTGGAGACGATGACCTCATGGGCATAGGATTTCAGCGGTTCCTGTGCATTGGCCACGGCGACGGCCCGGCCGGCCGCCTGGAACATGCGCAGATCGTTGATATGATCGCCGAAGACTACCACATTTTCCATCCGAAATCCGTACAGGTCGGCCAATACGCCCAGGGTTCTGGATTTGCAGGCGGCCGCATCGTGAATTGTCAGCCACCAATGGCCCGGCGAATAGGGGTTCTGAAAATGAAAATTTTCCAGTCGGCCGGGAAACTCGGTTTTTATTCGTTGGGCCAGCCGGTCGATCTGCTCGGCAGGGCCCATGACGACAAAGGAAACCACCTGCAGGGACAGCGCCGATCGCAGATCCGGCCTGTGACTGAGACGATGGCGGCTGCGTGTCGTCAGGATCTGGTGGAACCATCGCATTTCATCATTGATCAAATCTTCATAATACAGCCGATCGCACCGGCCGTCATAGCCGCAGATAAACGGACGCAGATCGGCCTGAAGAATCGCTTCGTAAATCGGGCCGGCCAAATCCGCGGGGATCCGGTTCACCTGCAAGGGTCTTCCGGTAGAAAAATCCGAAAGAAAGGCGCCGTTGACCGCAATGACTGGAAGCCGCAGAGGCAGACCCTTTAAAAGCGGGGCAATCTCGCTCCAGGTTCGGGCGCTGGCTACGGTAAAGTGAATCCCCGCCTCCAGCAGATGGGTCAGTTTGCTGCGGCTGAAGTCCGACAGCGTCCCGTCGCTGCGTAAAAGAGTGCCGTCCAGGTCTGAAACATAAAGTATTTCCCTATCCAACTAACTGCTCCTGTGATAGATATTGAAACGAACGCCCAACTCTCGTAACATTCCAAAATCATCGAGCCAAGGAATAGAGAAATGTTCACAGACATCAGGAATGTTCATGTTACGATTTTTAGGACTGAGCCTATTTTCTTTTGTTACAACGGTTGCACCAGCGACCCAAGCATGAGCAATAACAAATGGATCACCTTCAGACTTTTGTTTTTTGAAATTTACAAGAGTAGGGCATTCTACCATAATTTGGCGTACTTTCTCCTGGATTTCTTCTGCATGTGAATTGTCGGATAAGCGACGAATTATACATGGATTTGATTTTATCCATTGGGCCAAATCATCATCTTTGTTTTGAATTTCTTCCTTTACAATCTCTGTGCAAAAAATACGTTCTTTATTAGCCATTTCTGCCAACCATTCCCAGTAGGTCGGAGCAATTGCAGGCGAATAATATCCATGCCAAGCTGTGATTAATACATTGGCATCTAAGTAATAAAGATTCGTCATTCGCCCACTCCCTACTTTGAAGACTCAAGCAGCCCTTGTAATTTGGGGAAGTTATTAACCTTTGAATTCAGAATACCAGCAACTTCAGAAGCCAATGCTGTGCCAGAAGAAACAGCATCCAGAGTAGTTCTAACCAATAACAATCCATTTTGGTAAAGCATATTGCGAATACTATTGCCTTTACCTGGCTTTTTGGGTTTGTATTTCCGTTTATTGTAAATACCTGACAAATATTGATAGTCTTCTGTAGTTATCTTTCTGTCGTCCCTTAATCGTCTTGCGATAACGGCTTCGCTTACACAAAATCTCTTGGCTATTTTTTCAACATGATCTAATAAATCAGGATACAATTGTGGATTCCAGAATCTTCTTATATCTTCTGCTGGAACCAATGCTAAACCAGCAACTTGATTGCAGTATCTCTCGATTTGTTCCTCTCTTCGACGGGAATAGTCAGGGATATTCATATTGGATATTCCTGGCAAGTTCAGCCATAGATGCGCTAACTCATGGGCCAGTGTAAATAATCGACCAGCAGGGCTATCTTTGGAATTGATGTATATAAATGGCGCATAGCTGTCAACAAGGACAAAACCACGAGCTTCGTCGAGTTCGATACTTCCTTTTTGACAAACATTAATACCCGTGTACTCGGCCTGAGTAATCCAATAATGCAGAGCAGCCCGCGGTTCTTTACATGAAATTTGTGTATCTGTATTTATATCTGCACTTTCCAAAAAATAAATAGTTAAGCGGCCAGTTTCATGAGCTTATAGAACTGCCGCACGATTTTTCGAGTTT
>JAKJEN010000237.1 GCA_022705405.1 Planctomycetota bacterium
GCCAGCACCACATACTACGACATCGTAGGACTTTGTATCCATTTTCTTTTCTTGTGGTTAAATTGATTGGTCATTTCCCCCGAATCAGGGCTTCCTGAATTCGTGAAAAATGACTGGACGATTTTACTTCACGGATTCAGAATGTCTATATATAATACTACAAAAATTTCAAAAAAACATAGCGTAATTTACCAAAACATATCTAAAATTCCCAAATAAAGGTATTGTCAAAAAAGTGCTTGTTCCGTTTCGAATAAATTTGGCAATCATTCTGGCTGAAAAACTTTTTTGCCTGTAAAAAATAATTTCCATGTCATATTAAAGGTACACATTTTCGTTAGGAGTCGTTCAAAAATTAAGGCAGCCAAAAGAAACCGGAAATGTAAACTTAATTTTTGAACGATTCCTTAGCTACAAGAATGGATGCAAGTGTTCTGATACGATTAACTATGTCTACTCGTCGGCAATATTTCAATGATATACTGCAAGTAAGCCAAATTGGCCCATATGGCGCTTTGGCTAATGAAGGGGATGATATTCAGATACGTTTTTTTGATATGAATCATAATGTGGTAGTTGCCGACGGAATTTATAGGTTACATACTCATTTGCAGTATGAAATGATTTTTGTAGATCAGGGAACGTATATATGCCTGATTGACGATCAGCAGTTACAGCTGCAACAATGGGATATGCTGATCGTGCAACCGGGGCAGCAACACAAAGATTTGCTGTCGAAAGGTACCTCCTATTATGCTTTCCATTTTAATTTTTATCCCAAAGCAGCAGACGTACTTCCTGTAATCCTGTTTGCCCCGGGATTGCAACCGCGTGAGCAGATCGTGACCATTGAAAATCCTGAATATTTCATGAAACTGATAGAACTCATGGAACAGGAAGATCAATCGGATACGGAAGGAAGGTTTACTAGTTATCGCATGCACATTAGTCAGGAAGCTGATCGCTTATATGCCATTTTTACCAAGCATTTGCAGGGAATGCCTACCTTGCAGCAACTGTGTATGGAATCTCATCTAAGCAAGAGTGCACTTCACCGTCTTTGCCGGGAACTTTTCAACAAACCACCCTGTAAGGCATTTATGACATTCAAAATTATGCACATCCATGAATATATGAAATCATATCCGGACTTAAGTATAAAAATGGTTAGCGATAGATTCGGTTTTAAAAACCCGTTTCATTTTTCCAGAGTATTCCGCAAAGTAATGGGATTCTGTCCAAAGCAAATTCGTGAGCTGGAACGTAAGGATCGGAAAAGTAATCAAAAAATTGGTAATGTGCAAAATCTTGTGATACTGAAGTAAATATTTGACAGTATACACTGGAGGCGATGGGATGAAAGAAGAAAAAAAGGCCGGATTTCCGCTGGAAATGGTCATTGATTTTGGCGACGACCTTTCTGTGGCTCAGAGCGCGGTACATCCGGAAACGGTCGACGCCCTCTTTGCCACCCTGGCAGAACGCGGCATCAGGTCTGTGACCTGGTACTATTACGCCGAGGACCGCGGCGGCTTCCTCTACCGTTTCCAGCCAACGCCAGGTGAACCGGAGCGCAGCATCTTCCAGGTCTACCAGTCCTGCAACCTTCTGGCGCGCGCAATTGCCTCTGCCCATGCCAATGGCATCCGCTTCATCGTCGGCTACAAACCGTATGAAACCGGCGTGGTCAGCGTTGACGCCGGAGTGGCGTGCACGGAAAATATCGCAACCTATCTTCATTGTGGCCGGATGATGACGTTTGTCGATCCCTTCGTCGTAGCCCATCCGGAACTGCGCCTCAGACGTCGCCCATTAGAAACTCCGGTTGACCCGAATCCGCGGATTGGCTCGATCGAACTGTGGAAGCTGGACGACTCTCCGACCCGCATCAAGGCGGAAAATCTGCAAATCCAATGCAGTGATAACAATTTCCGTTATCAGGTTCGAGAGTTGCCTTTCGACTTCAGCGAAGAAATCCGGATCAATCCGGCAGACGAATTCGACCTCTACGGCAATCTGGCCGTTCCGGCTGGAAAACCTGTACGGGTGCTGCGCCTGTCCGGACTTGATTTCCGCTCTCCCTACTGGGCTATTAGCTGCCGTGGCTTGGCAGGGCCGGGTGACTTTACCGGACTTGGAACCCGGGTGATGCGGGTCTTCGATACCGCCGAAAAACCGGTGGAGGGCTGTTTCGCGGGGCGGCAAACCATTTATTCGGCCGGCGAAAACGACCTGGCCACCCATGGAGCCTATTTCGACTTCGGCTGGGGACGCCGGAAACAGACGCTTGATGCGCCCGGCGAATACATCGCGTTTCATGCCGTCAAGCCCGAATATGTTACTGGTGCGCTCTGTGAAACAGAACCGGAAGTGCGCGCCTTCTGGCTGGCCAATGTCCAAGCTATGCTTAACGCGGGGGCGGATGGCATCGAATTCCGGCTGGAGAATCACAGCTGCATGAGCGATGAACCGGAAGCCTACGGATTCAACGATTCAGTTCTAGCCGCCTGCGGCGAAGACACTTCGCCAGCGTCGGTCGCGCGTGTGCGCGGTGACGCCTATAGTGAGTTTCTGGGTGAAGCGGCACGTCTGACGCATGCTGCGGGTAAGATCATCCGGGTCAATCTTTCCGTCGACGCCCTGGGGCCGGCACAACCGGGGGAACGGCGCATTGCCTGGCCGCAGAATATG
>JAKJEN010000238.1 GCA_022705405.1 Planctomycetota bacterium
GCAGACTTGACTGAATTTGCGATGCCAGGCGCAACTGCTCCTTCATCTGCAAAAGAACTTTTTCTTCCTCATATAAACGGACATTCTCGATGATCTGTGCTGATTGAGAGGCAACGATGGTCAGCAGCCGGGTGTCCTCATCGGAAAACTCACCGTCTTTTTTATTGATCACCGTCAGAATGCCGATCAAAGTGGATTTGATGAGCAAAGGAACGCACAACAAAGAGTGCGCATTCTGGTCCCATGCTACGCCATGAAACCGCGAATCGTGATGAGGATCGCGAACCACCAGCGGCAGCTTATTCTGCTGCATCCATCCCAAAAGCGCTTGGTTGAGATGAAAGGGTTGCCCACGATCAGTACTCTGCTGTGTGCGCACAAGCGTTTGCTGCAGGTCCTGCTGCTGCCGTTTCACCAGAGTAATGGTCCCCTGTTCGGCATGGACGGCTTTGATGGACCGCTTGACGACTAGCTGCAGGATTTCCTGCAAATCCAGTTTAGCGCCGATGTCCAGCGCCAATTCATTGAGAACGACCAGCTCATCCAGGGCACGCCGCAGCTTGCGGTTTTCTTCCTGCAGTTGAATGAGTGGATCGTCTTTTTGCGATGCCAGCATAGAAATCCGACTGTCACAGCTGAAAATTACGGCCGATACGCTATCTACCTTAATCATTTTTTATTGTAAAAAAAAAGCGCAAACAAGTTCATCATAGAATGATTCTGTCTGCGCTCTTCTCTCGATCATGCCATTCCACCACATTTTGAATTGGACACAATCTATGAAATTTATTTAAAAATAGGCAACTACAGGTAAAAACGCAAGTAGTTTTTGGATTATTAACGATTTAAGGTCATCGAGGGCAAACCAGGGAAGGAGCTCCAATGAAGGAGGGTTATGCTGGAATCAGCACACAGACGCAGCCATTCGGCCTGCAATCCGACCATTTCATCTTTTCCTTTAATTCTTGCTCAAAGGAACTTAAAACATTCCATCCATGTTCTGTTTGAATCCCTTAGGCCTGTTTTCCGATATCCCGATTTCCCCTTGCACTTTTCTCTAAAAAAAGATATACTAAAGAAGCGTAGGGCCGTTTCGAAAATAACCGTGAATGTACTGAAGGCATCATGCGTCGATCCAATAGATAGACATGCAATGCTTTTTTTTCTTTCTTACTGCCTCCACTTGCGCATCCGGTCTCGATTGCATTTATTTCAAACTTGTTGTCATCCGTTAAAAAAGGCAAATCAAATTGAAACGCCCTGTATTAATCGTTTGGATATTCGCGGTCCTGACTTGCTTTGGGCGGCAAACATGCGCCGCTGCCGATGATGGCAAACAACGGCTCGAGCCCCCTAGTCCGACCAACGCTCAGAACGGGAAAAATTCACACCGACGTACCGGGATCCACGACGGCAACCGAATCCGATCCGCTTTTTCCAATTTCGGCAATCTCGGCAGTCGATCGTTGAATCTGCGCGGAGAATGGCCGCAGGGCAGCGGCGTCAACTATCTGTTCGAGAGTTGTTTTTATGTCGGCGCCGAAGTCATCGATGCGAATAACAAGGTCATCCATATCTTTACCGATAGTTATACCGGCGGACCGCGGGACAGGTGCCCGGCTGACTCGCATACTTTTTCCTGGGAGCCGCTGCCCGGCTTTTTCAATCAAGACCCGACCAATATCAACAATTTCCCCGCCATGAGCCATTTGCCGCAGACCTGGCCCGCCTTTTGGCCGAATCGCCCGCTGGAATGGGCGGGCAAATGGATCGGCGAGCTGGGCCCATGGCCCATGGCCGATCAGGAGAGTTACTGCCTCATCGATGATCGAAATAACGACGAATTCGCCTACTATCCCTTTATCGCCAGCCATCAGGATTCATTGCCCTGGCCGGACGGCAGAAGGGGATTGGGATTGGAAGTGCAGGTCCGGACCTGTCAATGGAGCGATCCCCGCCTGCAGGATGCCTGGTTCGCGATGTATGATATTAAAAACATCAGCCACAAAGATCTAACCAGGGTGGTGTGCGGCTTTTACCACGATTGGGATATCGGCACTGAAGGCGGTACGCCCGACGGCGGAGATGATGAGAATTCTTTCGTTGCGCTAGATGGTCTGGTTTATCAATGGGATTTGGACGGACGCAGCGCTTTTAGCAAACCAACAGGATGGGTCGGACAAAAAATTCTTCAGGCGCCGGATCATTTTGGGTTGACCAGCTTCTGGGGCACCAATTCCGGCGATGTCATATCCGATGATGAAGCGGCGTGGCAGATCAAGACGCAACCGGGGAATTACGTGCATCCCGCTGGCGGACTGGACGCCGCCTTTATCACCGGATCCGGTTACTTTAGCCTACTGCAAGGTGAGAGCAAACGCTACGCGATTGCCATCGTCATGGGCAAGGATTTTGAAACCATGCGGCTTAACAGTAGAATGGCGCAATGGTTTTATGACGGCGGCTATTCCTTTGCCGTCCACCGGGCTGAGCTGCTCTCCCCCTTGGGCGGTGAAATCGTCCATGGGCCGATGGATATAAAATGGAAGACGAACAGCGCTGCCGGCCCCTTGCTGGTGGATATCTTTTACAGCATGGACGACTGGAAGACGTGGAACACCATCGCCATGGATCAGGAGGATGATGGAGCCTATTCCTGGGACACCAATGCCGTTGAGGACGGAA
>JAKJEN010000239.1 GCA_022705405.1 Planctomycetota bacterium
GCCTGCTGAACCTTACAAAACAGTCTCTTTTCAAAACATCGATGGTTCAATTGTGCTGTATGTTGTCAATGCAAATACCGCCGCCGACACGCTCAAACTGCAATGGAACGGCCAGTGGACCATTGCCTCGATTCCGGCCCGTTCCATTATGACATTTCGATGGAACAATCAGCCCAATGCACGGGTGGAAGTTTATCAGACAACTGGAGATAAATCTTCGCTTTTGGAACATCGAAGTCCTGTTTTTTTCCATGATTAAAAAAGCAGAATCTCTATATGTTCTATACAGATTTTATAGAGCCACACTTAAATCATTTAATGATAGAAACTTACGGAGAATGAAGGCGCTGGGACTCGAACCCAGGACCTACGGCTTAAAAGGCCGTTGCTCTACCTGCTGAGCTACGCCTCCGTCTATAAAAAGTCTCAAAATATATAAACGAAGGCATATTTTAACAAGAAAAATATGCTGAATCAGCCAAAATTTAAAAAAAAGCCCACTTTTTGGAAAAAGCGGGCTTTTTTGCCAAATTTGTTCAGATATACTCGTTCAGGATGTTTTCGAGCAGTTCCTGCCGGCCGGATTTGAGGGTGGGTTCGCCATTTTTGAGGATATATTTTTCCAACTTCTCAAAATTCATTCTTCCGCCTTCGATATCCTTGCCGAGTTTTGAATTCCATCCTGCGTATCGCTGTTTGATGGCATTGTCCAGCACCTTATCCTTAAGCAATCGTGCGGCGATCTTAAGACCTCGGGCAAAGGCGTCCATCGCTCCAATATGGGCATAGAAAAGATCCACGTTATCGATAGACTGCCGGCGAACATGCGCATCAAAATTCAGTCCGCCGGTGGTAAACCCGCCGCTTTTGAGGATGATGTACATGGCCAGTGTAGTATCATACAAATCGGTCGGGAACTGGTCGGTATCCCAGCCCAGCAGCAGGTCGCCTCGATTGGCATCGACTGAACCGAGTATGCCGTTGGCTGCACAGAAAGCCAGTTCGTGGGGGAAGGTATGAGCGGCCAGAGTAGCGTGATTGGCTTCTACATTTATTTTGAAATGCTTAAGCAGTTTGTATTTCTGCAGAAAGGCCAGGCAGTTGGCGGCGTCAAAATCGTATTGGTGTTTGGTAGGTTCTTTGGGTTTGGGTTCGATATACAATTGCCCCTTAAATCCGATCTTTTTTTTGTAATCGACGGCCATTTGCAGCAGCATAGCCATATGATCCAACTCCCGCCCCATATCGGTATTGAGCAGGGTATCATATCCTTCTCGCCCGCCCCAAAAGACGTATCCGGCTCCGCCCAGTGTCTTGGTAATTTCCATGGCCTTCTTGATCTGACTGGCGGCATAGGCGAACACATGCGGATCAGGGTTGGTGCCCGCTCCGGCCATAAATCGTCGATGCGAAAAGGCGTTGGTAGTACCCCAAAGCAGTTTAATCCCTGTGTCTGACTGCATCTTTTTGGCCAGCGCTGTTAGCTTGTCCAGCCGCTTATTGGTTTCGGCCAGTGTATCCGCTTCCGGGGCAATATCGCGATCATGGAAGCACCAGAACTGAACGCCCAGTTTGGTAAAAAATTCAAACGCCGCTTCCATAGTTTGTTCGGCCTGTTTCATCGGATCTGCGGCCTTATTGTAGCTGCGAATAATCGTGTTGACTCCAAACTGATCGGCCCCCAGTCCCTTCATCGTATGCCAATAACAGACGGCAAAACGCAGATGATCGGCCATTGTTTTCCCTAAAATTTTCTCTTTGGGGTTGTAGCGCTTAAACGACAGGGGGTTTTTTGAATCCGGACCTTCGAACCGAATCTTTTTCTTTACTTCCGGGAAATAAACGGTCATATTGGGTTCCTTTCCGTGAATTTGTTTCTTTTATGTTATTAGAGGTTTCAGTACAGCCAGCCAGTTTGAGTATGCATTTTTGCAGGCGTCGGCCTGCGAATGGGCCGGCTCAACAGATGCCAGTTTCTTCAGATTTTCAAATGCCTGTGCGTACGTTTTATAAATCCCTGCGCCAATGCCGGCTCCGCGAGCGGCTCCCTGTGAGCCGTCGGTATCGTACAGTTCCACAACCGCTCCGCTCAGAGTGGCGAAGGTCTGAGCAAACAGGGGGCTTAGGAACATATTGGCCTTACCCGCGCGGACCATGTCGATCCGGATCCCCATATCCTTCATAATATCCAGTCCATAGTTGAGGGCAAAAACTATACCTTCCTGTCCGGCTCTTAGAATATGGCTCAGACGATGGATATTCAAATTGAGATTGTGAATCGAAGCTCCAATGTTGCGGTTTTCGAGGGTGCGCTCTGCCCCGTTGCCATAAGGCAGAATCACAAGGCCTTCGCTGCCGACAGGCGCCTCGTTAGCCAGAACATTCATTTCGGGGTAATCCTTCCCGCCGGCGGCATTATGCTTAAGCCAGCTGTTCAGGATGCCCGTGCCGTTGATGCAAAGCAATACCCCGTTGCGAATCTTCTGGGGCGTATGATTTATATGCAGGAAGACATTTACGCGGGACTTTGGGTCCCAGGCGGCTTTATCGCAGATGCCATATACAACCCCGCTGGTACCGGCGGTAGCGGCGATCTGCCCTGGTTCCAGTACATTCAGCGAGAGGGCATTATTGGGCTGATCCCCAGCTCGATAGGTCACGGGGG
>JAKJEN010000023.1:0-13923 GCA_022705405.1 Planctomycetota bacterium
CCGCCGACAGGTCTTTCATCAACTGACCGATGCCCGATTGACAGGCCATCTTTTGCCCAAACTTTGAAAATTGCATTTTTGTTTCCTTCACCTGTTGTTCATTATTTTCGCAATCACCCATCGGTTACGGCCTGCTTAACCTCTGCAAGATAAGCTTATATCACCTGATTTTGAACAAATTGCTTAAAACCTGTTTTGAGGGACATTTTGTCTGGATTCCTGTCTTGGCAGGAATAACAAATCCCACAAAACATTTTTTCAAAGGTCAACAAGACCCTGTCCACGGCTCTTGTCTTCTTTCCAAACAGGCCGCAAGACACTGAGAAAAAACAGTATAAGCCGTCCGATCTTTGTTTTCGAGGGAAAAACAGAGCCGTCGAACTCCGGGCGGATGAGCATTCTGCGGGAAAGCCGCAAAATTACACAAAAGGTCTTGAATCGGGCGGCCGTCAACGGTAAAATTGCTCGTTTGCTGTCAGGCAGGGAAGAAGCCCCCGACGGCACGGGTAAAAACCATGCAGGGTGGTTCTTCTAAACCACGCCGGGGCAGGTTCTTACGCCAACGTAGCTCAATGGTAGAGCACCGGTTTTGTAAACCGGCGGTTGTGGGTTCAAGTCCCTCCGTTGGCTTTTTTTATTTTATAAAACGTTTGTCCGGAGAAAAAGAGAAATGCAACAGGCCATCATCAAAGCCAATGCCCTGATTGAAGCGATGGGATATATTCGCCGCTTTCACGATAAAATCGTGGTGGTCAAACTGGGCGGCAGCATCCTCGATGATCTGCAGATGCAGCATAAACTGCTGACGGATATTGTCTTTATGGCGACTGTCGGCATGCGTCCGATCCTTGTACACGGCGGCGGCAAGGCCATTACTCAGGCCATGAATGAGTCGGGACTGGAGCCCCAGTGGGTGCAGGGACGCCGCTACACGGACGAACGGACGCTGGCAATTGCCGAACACACCCTGGTTCATACAATCAACACGCCCATCTGCAACACGATCCGCTCGCTGGGCTTTCGGGCTATGGGCCTGCATTCGCTCAGCAGTTGTGTGATCTTTGCCGAACCGCTTCGTCTTGAAAACGGCGACGGCCGTAAGATCGACCTGGGCTTGGTCGGCAAGATGACCGACATCAATGCCGAACTGCTGACTATGCTCTGTCAGTCGGAGGTAATCCCGGTAATTGCCCCGATCGCCCTGACCCGTACAGGCGGCAAACTGAACGTCAACGCCGACAGCGTCGCCGGACGAATTGCCGCGGCCGTCGGGGCTGAAAAACTGGTCGTCCTCAGCGACACTCACGGCATCCGAAACAACAGGGATGATCCCAACAGCTGCATTTCCACTTTGACAGAAAACGAAATCGAGGCGATGATCCAAAAGGGCATCATCACCAGCGGAATGATGCCCAAGGTCGAAGCGTGCCTGACGGCCATTAAAGGGGGAACCAAAAAAGCCCACATCATCGACGGTCGCTTTGAGCACTCGCTGCTGCTGGAAATCTACACAGACAAGGGAATCGGAACGCAGATCCTCAAATAAGAAGCGAAGATCTGCCGCGCGGAGAAAAAAATAATGAATACACAGGAAGTGATCGAGTTATTTAATCAATACGTAATCGGAAACTACGGCCGACTGCCGAAAGTAATCGTCAAGGGAGAAGGCAATATCATGTCCGATCTGGAAGGTCGCCAGATCCTTGACCTGTTTCCCGGCTGGGCCGTCAGCGGGATCGGCCACTGTCATCCCAAAGTGGTGCAGGCCATTCAGAAACAGGCCGCTGAACTGATCCATATGGACAACACGTTCTATACCCTGCCGCAGGGGCAGTTGGCCAAAATGCTTTCTGAACGATCCTTCGGCGGCAAGTGTTTTTTCTGCAACAGCGGCGCTGAAGCCAATGAAGGGGCAATGAAACTGGCGCGCAAATATACCGCCAAGGGAAAATATAAGTTCATCACGACGGAAAGAAGTTTTCACGGCCGAACCTTTGCCGCCGTGACCGCCACCGGCCAGCCCAAGTACCACGACGGTTTTTTACCGCTGGTACCGGGGTTTGAGTATATCCCCTTCAATGACATAGACGCTCTGACAACGGCCTTCAGCGACGAGGTGGCAGCTGTGCTGATCGAACCCATTCAGGGCGAGGGAGGCATCCATCCGGCCACAGCCGAGTTTCTGCACACGATCCGTAATCTATGCGATGAATCCGGCGCTTTGATGATTCTTGATGAAGTGCAGACAGGCATGGGACGTACAGGCCAATGGTTTGCATATCAGCATTTTGACGTAACTCCCGATATCCTTACGCTGGCCAAGGCCCTGGGCGGCGGAACGGCCATCGGAGCTATGATCGCCAAACCGGAAATCGCGGCAGCTCTGACGCCGGGTACCCACGCCTCTACCTTTGGCGGCAACCCGCTGGCCTGCGCAGCCGGCATTGCGACCATTCAGGCCATTGAAGAGGAACGCCTGCTTGAAAATGCCCGTACTATGGGGCAATACATCCAGCAGAAGCTGGCCGAACTGAAGAAAAACCACTCGATCATCGACAGCGTCCGTGGCATCGGCCTGATGATCGGCCTTCAGTTGAACGGTCCGGGCGCATCCATCGTCAGCAAATGTCTGGATAAAGGTCTGCGGATTAACTGCACCCAGGAAACCGTGCTGCGGGTTATGCCGTCTATGACGATCACAGCCGACCTGATCGATAGGGCCGTTTCTATTCTTGACCAGGTCTTAACTGAAGAGGGGCTATAAATGAAAAACTTTTTGGCCATTCGGGATTTCAGCACGGAGGAATTAAACGAATTGCTGGACCTGAGCATCCGTCTGAAAAAACTTTACAAAAGCGGCGGCCGGGATGTGTGCCTCGGAGGCAAGGTGCTGGCGATGCTGTTTGAGAAAACCAGCTTGCGAACCCGGATCAGTTTTCAGGTTGCTATGACGGATCTGGGGGGTACGGCGATTTATCTCAAGCCCGAAGATATCGGCATCATCGGCAAACGGGAACCGGCCAAAGACATGGCCCGCGTCTTTTCGCGCTATGTGGATGGAATCATGGCCCGCACGTTTCTACACGAAACGCTGGTTGAACTGGCCCGGTGGGCTATGGTTCCGGTCATCAACGCCCTCAGCGACTGGTCGCATCCCTGCCAGGTAATGGCCGACTTGATGACCATTCTGGAGCATTTTGGACGACTGGAGGGATTGACACTGGCCTATGTCGGCGACGGCAACAATGTCGCCCGTTCGCTGGCCTACGGCTGCGCCAAGTTTGGACTAAAATATCGGATCGCAACGCCCGAAGAGTACGCACTGGACCAAGACACAATCAGGCAAGCCAACACAATCCGGCCCGATACCGTCTATCAAACCAAAGAGCCGGCCGATGCGGTAAAAAATGCCGATGTGGTCTATACGGATACCTGGGTCAGCATGGGTCAGGAAAGCGAAAAGGAAAAACGCATCGCCGATTTTCAGGGATTTCAGGTAAACTCTCAACTGCTGGCCGGAGCTCCCGCTCATGTCAAGATTATGCATTGTCTGCCGGCCTACCGGGGATTCGAGATCACCGATGAGGTAGCCGAGGCGGACAGCTGCATCATTTTTGACCAGGCCGAAAACCGGCTTCACTTCCAGCGTGCTCTGCTGAAGACGCTGCTGAGCGGATCGTCTTCTCTGTAAAGAGGCCATATTTCGTTTGAACCCATCAGACAGTGTCTGTATAATCAGTCTTTGAAGAAGAAAAGGGACATTGGCTTCTCGAAATTATCTATGCAGACTCAACATAAAATTATATTCGGCGACAGCCGACAGATGTCGGAGATTTCTTCGGAATCGATACATTTAATCATAACCTCTCCCCCCTACTGGCAACTTAAAGACTATGGATGCCCAGAGCAGATCGGCTTTGACGATACCTATGAAGTTTATGTTAACAATCTGAATCTCGTGTGGTCGGAATGTCACCGGGTTCTGTATCCCGGATGTCGACTCTGTATCAATATCGGAGATCAATTTGCACGTTCCGTTTATTACGGAAGATATAAAATCATCCCTATTCGGACGGAAATTATCAGATTCTGTGAAACCATCGGTTTTGATTATATGGGAGCCGTGATCTGGCAAAAAGTTACCACTTGCAATACTACCGGCGGGGCTACCATTATGGGATCGTTTCCCTATCCAAGAAACGGGATTTTGAAGTTGGATTATGAATTTATTTTGATTTTCAAAAAGCAGGGAAGCGGTCCGAAGGTCAGTCAGAAGATCAAAGAGTTATCCAAGCTGACTACAGAAGAATGGAATCAATACTTTGCCGGGCACTGGACTTTCGGCGGAGAAAAACAAAACAGCCATTTGGCTATGTTCCCGGAAGAACTGCCGACTCGACTGATTAGAATGTTCAGTTTTGTCGGCGACACTATATTAGATCCTTTTCTTGGCAGCGGTACAACCTGCCTTGCTGCTATCCATCAGCAGAGAAATTCCATCGGCTACGAAATCAACAAAGAATACAAGGATTTAATTAAAAAGAAACTCGGAATAGACCAAAAAACCATTTTTCAGTATCCTGAAATTGAATTCAGAAATGGAATCGCAAAAAAAACTGATTTCCGGGAATCCATAAAGAAATTGCCATACCTCTTTAAAGATCCGGTCCATTTTGATAAAAAATTAGATCCGAAAAAACTGCATTTCGGTTCAAAAATTGATCTAAACCATAAGCAAAGAGAAGAGTATTTCCGCGTATGCAAAATTCTCTCTCCCAATCTGCTTCTCTTGGATAATGGACTCAAAATCAGATTGTTAGGTATCTCTGAAAAAAAAGAAACAAGAGAAAAAGCCATTGCATTCCTTGAAGAAAAAACAAAAGGTCGGCAGGTTTTTATGAAGTTTGACGAACAAAAGCATGATAAGAATGACAACTTGTTATGCTATTTATATCTTTCCAATAAAACATTTCTAAATGCTCACTTAATTAAAAAAGGTTTTGTTGATATAGATACGTCGATGTCCTATAAATATAAAGCAAAATTTCTGAAGGAATGGAGGCCCTTTGTATGCCAAAGGAGTGGATCTTAAACGGCGCTAACATGCGATGGGGTCTAACCCGTAAAAATAAAGTCGGCCCTGTCTCGGAACTAATCCGAAAATGTGCCCCCAAAGATCTTCAGGAATGGGAAATTTATTATTATAAAAATGCCTATCCCAAAAGTCACTTAGAACAACTCGGGCGATTGCTTTTTATTAAAATCACTGAAATCTGTCGGGCTGAAATTGACGATATCTCCGAAAAGGATTGCATTGATTTTATCATCCACCTTGTAATTAACCGCACATATGATGGATATCAATCTGAAATCCAAACGATCTACGGACAATTAGAAAATGAGCTTCATGTAAAAATAAAACCCGCTCCGGATGCATGGGATCGCGGCTACAATGTGGATTTTTTTATCGAAGTCGGCAACAAATACATCGGACTTCAAATAAAACCAGCAGGACACGCCTATATCACACAAATTATCAATGAGATAGAATTCCAAAAGAAAACACATGAAAAATTTACACAAAAGTATGGAGGGAAAGTTTTTTATATCATTTCTATTGCTGATGAAAAGAAAAAAGTGATTCATAATCGTGAAATCATCGGTGAAATCCAGCAGGAAATAGAAAGACTTCAGGCACAGTAAACGTGAATTCAGATAAACTGAAAATCCTTGTGGCCACGACCAATCCCGGGAAGATGTCCGAACTGGCGGCTCTGCTGGGCGAGTTGGCGGACTGTGTCAACTGGAAAACGCTGGCGGACTTTTCCGACCTGCCGGCAGTCGTCGAAGACGGCTCTACATTCGCCTGCAATGCCCGGAAAAAGGCCCTCGGCTATGCCGCAACTGCCGGACTTTTAACCATTGCCGACGACTCAGGCCTTGTCATCGACGCCCTCAACGGCCTGCCGGGCGTACACAGTGCACGATTTGCCGACCCAACAGGCAGAAATACAGACCGCAGCCAGATCGATCGACAAAACAACCAAAAGGTTTTGAATCTGATGGCGGATGTTCCTGACAGCCGCCGCACAGCTCGATTTGTCTGTTATCTGTGTTTGTCCGACGAAAAGGAAATTCTTGTGCAGGCCGAAGGGACTTTAGAGGGTGTCATTACCCGTCGGCCCATAGGCGATAACGGTTTCGGCTATGACCCGATCTTCGAGATTCCCTCGCTGAAAAAGACCGTCGCACAGCTGGATGCCGATCAGAAAAACCGTATCTCCCATCGCGCAAATGCCGCCGAAAAGTTCAAAATTCTCTTCCACGAATTTCTTCAACGTACATTGTTCTGATCCTCATTGTACTAAAGCCATCCGATAATCCTCCTTGTTGACTGAAAAATTATGCTTCCAAGACAGATTTTTATGTACAACAAAGGAACGGGCGGCAGAGTTCCATAGCGGCTGAAACGGTTGCTATTTAATATGTGGTGTATATAGATATAATACATCGTATACTATTTTTGAAATTTCTACAATTTTTATAACAAGGGGGTTGACTTTCTTTTATTGAAATTATATCATTATTCATAGAAACCGGTTGCTATATTTTCCGGTTTGATTTTCTGCGGGGAGATTGAGGATGGAATTTATTAAAACAAGCCTCAAAAATTTCCCTTTGGAAGGTCGCTCTTATCGGGTGTGAAGTGTGGTGCGTGTGGAGTAATAATCAAACTTTATGAACCGTTTGGAGGAAAGAACGATGAAAAAAATTTCAATTCTTTTAACGATTTTCGCAATGGTGTGCGTTGCGAATGCCAATCTGCTGACCAATGGCGATTTTGAGGATTCCGCCGGTTCCGGCTGGAGCCAGTGGTGGGGCGGAAATTCCAACAAGTATGTTGATGATCCCATTGAAGGCGACCATTGCGCAGGAGTTTGGTGGAATGACGACGGCATCTTTCAGGGCATTGCCATCGGCGCCGCGAAGTACACTGTCAGCGGACAGATGATGCATGGCGGTTTGGGCAACGGCCGCATCGGTCTGATTAAGGCCGAAGTGGGCGATGGCGTCAACATTTGGTGGGTTCAGGAAATCCAGATTACTGAAAACAGCCCCCAGGACACTTGGATTAGCGGCAGCACGGTCATTGATAATACCGCCGCCGGTGCGACTTACTTGAATATCAACCTGTTCATGTGGGACACAGCCGGCTGGGGAAGCGGAGTTGGCGTCGTTCGATACGACAACATTTCGGTCGTTCCGGAGCCGGCATCGATGGCCCTGCTGGCTTTAGGCGGACTGCTGCTGCGACGACGACGTTAAAAATCTTAAAACACAGGATGTGTTTTTCAGGAGGCGACGTTACAGAGAGTAAGGCCGCCTCCTTTCATTCTGATCCGTTATCCTGCTGATAAAAATGGGGGAAGAAAAAGGCATGAGAAAGATCGCAGTCACTCTGTTTCTTCTGGCTATTGCCGGAGGAGCCAAAGCAGAACTGGGGCCAAACCTGCTGACCAACGGCAATTTTCAGTACGGTGCAGCCGGCTGGCTCCGTTGGTGGGGAGGAAATTCAGGCCTTCCGACAACCGATCCTGTCGAAGGGGATCTATGTGCCGGCATCTGGTGGCACGACGATGGGATTTATCAGAATCTGGGAACTCTGCCAGCAGGAATCTATCAATTCGGCGGCAAGCTGCTGACCTCCGGCGGACTGGCCAACCAGCGGGTAGTTATCGCAGCCGATGCCGGCGGCATCAATCAGCAATTGGATATTACCCCGGGGGTTGTGCCCAATGTCTGGCATTCCGTTTCCGGACTGCTCACCCTGCCCGCTTCCGCTTCGGTCACCCTCACTCTGATGCTGGCTGCAGATTCTTCTCCCAGCGGGATTGGGTTTTTTGACGACTTGTATTTTTATCGGGTGATTTCTCCTCCAAACCGCCATTACTACGGCGCCAAATTGGAATCTCCAGGCCAGGTTATGCATACAGCCGGTCAGAATATCAATGACTTTAACGCCTACTGGACCCTGATGGACTCGGACAAAAAACCCGCCTGCTATATGACCTATTGCAATCTGACGACTCCTTTTGTTCCCGCTCTGCGCGCAGATCTGGAACGGTACCGCAAGGACTACGGGATTTATCTGCCTGTGCAGATGGGGTTGTATATTGTCGGAAGCGAAGCGGAAATCGCCGCCGGGCTTTGGGATGCGGACATCCAGCGATTCTGCCAAGATCTCAATCAGCTCGGATACCCGCTCTATATCCGCATCGGCTATGAATGCAACGGCGCCCACAACAACTATGATCCGTCGGCTTATAAAGCCGCCTTTATTCGGATCGTCAACGCTCTGCGAGACCAAAACGTAGAGGCGGCTACTGTTTTCAATGTAATTCAGGGGCCCTATTCGGCCTGGTATCCCGGCGATGCCTATGTGGACTGGATGAGCATCAACCTCTTCAGCGTTTGGAATATTCGGCATCCGGATACCTATACTTTTTTGAATGAGGCCCACGCCCGCGCTAAACCGGTTCTGATCGGCGAGGCGGACCCTACGTATTGGCATACAGATCAGGGCATGGCCAGTTGGAACGGCTATTTTGTGCCGTTTTTTGGGTTGATCGAAAACTGGCCCGGCATCAAGAACTTTTGCTATATCAATGCCAACTGGGGCGGGGATTGGGGGGACTGCCGTCTGCAGCCGTATCCCATTGCGGCCCAGCATTACAAGAACCAGATGAATAACCCGCTGTATCTGCATGGGGTCGATGAGCCAACCCTTCGTGCGGCGATTACCGGCATTACAGATACCCTTCCACCGGGTCTGATTTCCTCAATCCAGATTGACGCCTCCGATTCCCCTGTTCGGCTGACTTGGGCGCCGGCCGGCGATGATACCGGAATCAATCGTTATGAAATTCTTCGAGACGGCAAATTGGCCGGCTACAACACTACGGAAAGTTATGAGGACACGACCGTTGCGGCAGGGAAAACTTATTTCTATCAGATCACGGCTATCGATCAGGGCGGAAACCGAGGGCCTGTCTCCGAACCGATTCTTGCAGTGACTGCTCCGAGCGTGGAAAGGGTCGTCAATGGCCAGTTTGATCAGGGCCGAGGGCCTTGGGCAACCGGCTATCATGCAGCAAACCTGTCGATGACAACTACTGTGGATTCTGCTTCCAAACTGTCCGGAGCCAACTCCTGCAAACTGACCATCAACCAGACGACCGGCGTCGACTGGCACCTGCAACACTATCAGAACCTCGACACCCAAGCCGGTTTTGCCTACCAGTTGTCTTTTCAGGCGGTCGCCGATCAGAACACCAGCATAATTGTGGCTCTGCAGGAAACCCACGCCCCATATAGTTCGTTCATCTCTCAAACAATTAATCTGACGACAACACCTCAGACATTTACGTTAAACGCTATTTCTCCAGACAGCGACAATGTTAATCTGACTTTTATGGTCGGCCGCAGCGCCCCGCGAATCATCTGGCTGGATGCAATCTCTCTTATTGAAACCAATCCCCATCCCGATCCGTATACCTGTGCAGCCGTACTAAGCGGAGGCCTTGGTCTGTCGGCAGATTTATCCGGCAATTGCTATGTCGATATTGAAGACTTGGCTCTGCTGGCTGACCGCTGGCTTAATACCTCCTGCCAGGCCGCAAACTATTTTTGTCAGGGAGCGGATATGGACGCAAACGGCTCTGTGACGCTGGCAGACTGGTCCGTCTTTGCCGATCAATGGCTCAACTGCAACGACCCTCAAAATATATCCTGCCTGCCAACCTGGTAATCTATAAAAGGATTCATCATGCCGGATCAATCTCTTTATCGCAAATTTCAACTCTTTCTTGGGATCCTTATTGCAATCATTGGGAACGCTTTTGCCCAGACTCTGATCTGGTCCGATGAATTTGAAGGCAGCGCTTTAGATCTGGACAAATGGATTGTCGTTGACGCGCAGGATTGGTGGGACTGCTGGTACGCTCCCCATAATATAGAAGTATCCGACGGAACATTAAAATTATATTCCCGCGAAGAAATATACAACGGCAAACACTGGACCGGAGCCAAACTGGAAGGCAAATATCATCCACAGTATAAATACCTGGAGGCCCGGATTCGACACAGCGCCCCGGACACGAAGATCTGGGCGACCTGGTGGGTTATCGGCTGGCAGAACCAAACCTGGAAATGGCCGCCGGAATTGGATATTTGCGAATTTGGCACCCAGTGGCAGCCCAATCCCTCACAGACCTATCACTGGGACATCGGCGGCGGCCATCGCTACGACGGACGCAATACCGGAGTCGATGAAACCCAATGGCATACCTACGGCGTTTACTGGTCGGCCGCGCAGTCGCCGATCTTTTATGTGGATGGCCTGATTTCGTATGCCCCCAGCGGCCCGATCGAGGGCTTTTTGATGGAAGCGCTGATGATCTTATCATCATCTCCTAATCGGGACGACCATTATAACGGCTGCCCGCTGGCTATCTGGGAGGTAGACTATGTTCGTGTTTATGACGCCCCGCCGCCTCAGCCGTACACAGTTCATCTTGCTTATCAAAAGCCGGCAATCGCCTCATCACAGGAAAATTCAGGATTGAGCGCCGATAAAGCCGTGGACGGCATCGAATCTTCTCGATGGGCCTCCGCCTGGAGCGATCCCCAATGGCTATGCGTGGACTTGGAGGGCATGTATCCAGTCAATCAGGTGAAACTCTACTGGGAATATGCCTCAGCCAAAGAATATAAAATCCAGATATCTGATTCTCCAAATGGTCCCTGGGTCGATTGTGTGCACATTATCAATAATTCAATGCATCAGGGATGGAAGACCCATCATTTTCCTGCCCGAATCGGCCGCTATATCCGAGTTCACTGTCTCCGGCGAACTACGGAATGGGGATATTCGATCTTTGAACTGGAAGTCTATCAAGATTGTCGCGGAGCCGATATCGATCGAAACGGAGTCGTTGATATGGCCGACCTTGAAGTCCTTGTCTCATATTGGCTGGAATCCGATTGCACTATGCTTAACGATTGCGAGGGAGCGAATCTATTTGACGACAATCAAATCAATATCCTGGACTTTGAAATTCTGGCAGGATCGTGGCTGCAAGACAGCTGTTCAATTCGGTAATAGACAGGCCGTTTCGAAGCGCAATCCCATGTAAATCGCTTCAAGGATTGGTTTTTTGATATACCCTCACCCAGTCTACAACCATCTGCTGCGGGAAAGAGGCCGTTATGCAGGATGGATTGGTGCACCCTGTATATTTACCGCCGACAGCAACATTCAACAGGATATGAAACCGCTTGTCAAACGGCGCTCGCGGATTGGAGGGGGCCCCGTTACTATACCATTGTGAGCTGATCTTAGTCGAGTAATGAATCCCATCTACATACCATTTCATCATATCCGGTTCCCACTCCAGCGTGTACACATGGAAATCATCCGAAAAATTCACACCCCCGGGCCGATAGATGCTGTAGGTATGAATCTGGTTGGGCCATTGTCCGCCGTAGAAAATTGTGCCCTGAATGAAATCGGTATTATTATTGGTCTCCATAATGTCGATTTCGCCGCTGGCTGCCCAGCCGCCATAGGCATTATCGGTCGGCATCATCCAAAACGCCGGCCACATCCCCTGTCCGGTCGGAACCTTGATCCGTGCCTCTATCTTTCCATATAGAAAATCTCGTTTGCCGGCCGTACGCAGACGCGCCGAGGTAAACTGGTAAGTCCTGCCTCCGGCAGAATACGCTTCCCGATTTGCCTGAATAGTCAAACACCCGTCGGAGACCCAGGAATTCTGAGTCCGGGCTGTGTAATATTGCAATTCTTCATTGCCCCCGTCTCCCATAATCTGATAGGACCAGTTGGTCATGTTCAACGAGGTACCGTCAAACTCATCCGACCAAACCAGTGTATATCCCGGATACTGGGGGATTGTCTCCAGCCACGCGGCGGCCATAACCTCTAAATCCTCCAGATCAATCCAATTGCTTCCGCTTAGATTATACTGTGCGGATTCTGTCTTCCACACGCCGGCCAGACGGGAAAAATCCACATAATCGACAATATGATTGCCGTCATAATCAGGGTCGTTTATGGTCTGCCCGTCATCCACGGAAAGATTATCCCAGAAGGCCTTGCCCGTGGAGGTACCGCCGGTGGCGATTGTCTGGCAGATTACGCGGGCCTGGGCTGTTCCCGCCGGAGCCGTCACGGATTGGGAATATGAATACCAAGTACCGGCCGTCTGGGCAGGGGTCAGAACGCCAATGAAAAACTCAGTAAGTTTGGTTCCAGAAGGATCAGGGCCGGTCCAGAACTCGATCTTAATAATGGCATTCTTATTGACCAGAACCTCGCTCTTATGGTAGATCATTTCACCGCTGACCAGAAAGGTCTGTCCTGCCGACGCTGAGAATGTCTGAATACAGCCGGTATCATTGCTCCAGATGGCTATTCCGTATCCTCCCTTACGATAGCCGGAATCTGCATGGTGCCAGCCGTTGACTCCCCAACCGCCCCAGCCATCCGGGTATCCGTTGGTAAAATGTCCCTTGACGACGCCGTTTTCAAAATCCCCGTTGATCAGCAGGTTGCTGCTCAATGATACGGCCGACAGGCAAAAAAAGAAGAGAATCTTACGCATAATTGTCATATCCAAAATGTCCGGTACACATTATCCACCCCTATATTTTTAGCAATTATAACAGATTCGTTCTTGCTGGACAAGGAACTTTTTAAAAAATATCAATTTTATTATATTAGCAAACGGTTGCTTATGAATTCACTGTGAATTTGTTTTCCGGAATCGTTTTCTGCCATTGAAAACACTGGGTTTTTTAATAATTCTGATTGTGCGTTATCGACCCTGAATGCAAATCTGATGCTCAGATCAAGCCCCCTCAAAACACGACACCTAACTGTTTTTGCCTGTAAAGTATTGAGTTCATAGGGGTTATCAAACGTCCCCGAGAGGAGTCGAACCTCTAACCTTTGGCTCCGGAGGCCAACGCTCTATCCATTGAGCTACGGGGACAATCTTGCTCTTTCTTATCAATATGCCCAAAGCCCCCGAAAGTCAAGTCTGAATTAAGCTCTTTAGAGAAGATTGACACTTAAAGAACCAAGGGCTATCATTAACAATTTTACAGGAAAACACAACGAACCCATGAACATTTTGATCGATCTTGCATATATCCTCGGCCTGTTGATTTACAGCCCGAAAATCATATATAGGGTGTTCCGCCAGGGCCGCTATAAAGTCGGCTGGGCACAGCGGCTGGGCAAAATCCAGCGAACTCATCCGGAAAAGCCGTGCCTTTGGATTCACGCTGTCAGTGTCGGGGAAGTCAACGCCACGCGTACCCTTATCAGCGCTCTGCAAGATCATCTGCCCGACTATGAAATCCTCCTGACCTCCACCACCGACACCGGCCTGACTCGCGCCAAATCCCTGTATGACAACAAGCTGACCGTTTCCTATTTCCCTTTTGACTTCTCGTGCATCATGCACCGCGCCTTTGATCGAATCCGACCCGTCGCGATTTTGCTGATGGAGTTAGAGGTCTGGCCCAACCTGGTCCGGCTTGCCTGCCGCCGACAAATCCCCGTAATCGTGATCAACGGTCGACTCAGCGATAAAAGTTTTCCACGTTATCAAAAAATTCGAAAACTTACGCGCTGGATGTTCAGCCGCGTCACCCTTATCCTGGCACAGACCGAGGAATACGCTCAACGATTCATTGACCTGGGCTGCCTGCCTCAGCAAGTCCGAGTCACCGGCTCTCTGAAGTACGATACCGCTCAGACCAAGGCCGATTTCGCCGGAACCCGGCGGCTGGCTGAGCAGATCCGCCTTGAAAATGAGCGTTTCTGGGTAGCCGGCG
>JAKJEN010000023.1:13933-20424 GCA_022705405.1 Planctomycetota bacterium
ACAGGCCCTGATGAAGAACAAATCATCCTCGATACCTTCAAGACGCTCAAGCAAGACCCCAGGTTCATGGATTTGCGGCTGGCTCTGATCCCGCGCAAACCTGAACGTTTCCAGATAGTCGCCGATTTAATCGAACAGGCCGGTTTTCAATTCGCCCGATTCAGCCAATTAAAAGAACACGACACAATCGCAGACGGAAAGCCCCCCGTCATTCTCGGCGACACCATGGGAGATCTGAACAAATTTTATGCCCTGGCTTCAATCGTCTTTGTCGGACGGACTCTGACTCCCATGGGCGGTTCCGATATGATGGAACCGGCTGCACTCGGCAAATGCACCCTCTTTGGTCCGCACACCTTTAACTTCAAACAAACCGTTCAGGATCTGCTGGAAGCTGAAGGGGCAATCGAAGTCAAAAATCCGCAGGAATTGCTGCAAATGATCCAAAAATGCCTTGCCAACCCTTCTTTTTCCGCTCAAATCGCCGAAAAGGGCAGAGACGTCATCCGAAAAAAGCAGGGAGCCACACAAAAAACCGTCGATGCCGTCCTCGAATTTATCCAAAATCCGAATTAGCAATTATTTTATCGCTTATTCTCTGTTTTGAGGGTATAGTACAAATCTGTGTTGTTCAATCTCTTTAACCTGACCTTATGGTTTTCATGGGTCGAATTTGAATGGAGGCCGTTATGGCAAAAAAACTGTATGTTGGAAACTTGAGCCCCAATGTTGATGAGGGCATGCTCACGGACTGGTTTTCGGCTCATGGAACTGTGGAAAGCGCCAAAATCATAACCGATCGAGAAACCAGCCAAAGCCGCGGATATGGCTTTGTCGAGATGTCTACGGATGAAGAAGCCAAAGCAGCCATCGAGGCCCTCAATGGCTCCGAACAGGCCGGTTCAACCATTAAAGTCGTAGAAGCCAATCCTCCCAAAATGCGGCCGCAGCGGGGCAGCGGCGGACGCGGAGGATTTCGAGGCGGTCAAGGCGGCGGCCCAAGGCGAGGCGGCAGCGGCGGGTCGGGAGGCGGACGCGGCCGATACAGCGGCGGAGGCGGAGGCGGAGGCGGTGGGAGACCTCGCTACTAATAAAAAGGACTCTAAAAAGGCAAAAAAAGCGGGCTTTCGTGCCCGCTTTTATTTTTTTATCAACTGTGCCGCAGCGGCAATATGCTCCGGAGTTGTTCCGCAGCATCCCCCCAGCGCCATCGCGCCAGCTTCATTAATTTCCTTCAATGCGCCAGCAAACGCATCGGGCGTCAATGTATAAACCGCTCGTTCTCCTTCCAGCGTCGGTCGGCCGGCATTTGGTTCCGCCAGCAGGGCCAATTCCTTTCCACGAACAGCTTCTGCAAACTCGCCTGCAAGCCGGACATACCCATCCATATCCAGAGTCCCGCAATTAAACCCGATTGCAGCAATTCCCAGTCCAGCCAGGCGTTCGACGGCCTGGGACGGCGCCACCCCCATCATGGTGCGAAATCCATTTCCGGCCGAATCAAAGGCCAGCGAAACCAGGATCGGCAGATCGCAAACACCCTTGACCGCTTCAATTGCGACCTCAATTTCCTCTACCGCGGTCATTGTCTCAATGATAAAGCCGTCAACCCCGCCCTCTGCCAGCCCTCGGGCCTGCTCTGTGAACGCAGCGATAAGATCTGCCCTCTTCAAACTGCCCAGCGGCTCCAGAAAATCTCCGCAGGGCCCTATATCTCCCAGCACATGTCCACTGCAGCCGACCGCTCGGCGGGCCAGTTTGGCCGCAGCGCGGTTTAGCTCTTCTGCCCTTCCGGCCGCTCCATGCCGCTGTAATGAAATGCGGTTGCCTCCAAATGAATTGGTTAATACAGCGTCCGATCCGGCCTCTAAATACGACCGATGCACCTCAAATACAATCTCCGGACGTTCTATATTCAGCAGTTCCAGACATTGGCCTTGCCGGGCGCCCCGGGCAAACAATTGGGTCCCCATCGCTCCGTCCAGAAAAAATACTCCCTGTCTCAATCGCTGTGTTAATCTTGTCTTAATGCTCATCTCCTGAATTAAAGCGCTATAGTACTGGGTACCATCTTATCAGGGCCTGCTCGAAATGAAAATAAAAAAAGGCCCGCATGGTTTTCCCATACGGGCCCGTAAATCATCAAAGTCAATCCGCCAACGTTTAGCAGCCAGTCAGCAAATTCGTACACGTCAGCCAATCATTGACAATAAATGATTGAAGATCATCCAGGTCCACAAGGCAGTCCTCATTGAAATCAGCCTTATTATATGAGTCTCCGGTCTTCAAGTGTGAAGCGTCGCAGGCATTGGTCCCGATCACAATCCGCACCGTATCCGAGGCCTTCATATCGCTGTCATCAACCGTCAGGCGGAAGGTATAATCGCCTCTTTCGGTAAAGTTAACTGTTGTAGACAATGCATTGGGCGAATTGATCTCGGCTGTTTCCGGGCCGTCGGTCCGTTCCCATAGATAAGTCAGGACTCCCGGGGGATTGGGTAAACCGTCATCCGACACAATACCGGTCAAAGTTACCGACGCCGAACCGGAAACCAGCCACGTCGCCTGATCCTCACCCGCAGAAACTATCGGCGGTTCGTTGTCATTTACAGTAAAGGTCCACAACTCACCCTCTATCAGTCCCTTGACGGTATCATAACAATCCACAATCCAATAATATGTGGTCATATTCTGCACTGGGGCAAAATTTTCGAAATTTTCCGCTGTCAGGGCCGCCGTTTCGATATCATTGCCCAGTTCGACTTTATCCATCAGCAGGCGGTTGGGATCGACGCCAAAATATACATCGCAATGAATCGGGGCGCCCGGTATATTCGGTTCCGGATTGGTCCACGACAACTGCAACAGGCCTGTCGGTACAACTGCATCATCTGCAGGAACCGGATCTTGCGCCTTGTTCGGATTGGCGCCTAAGGCATAGATCAGAGTAAGAACCGGTTCCAATTCAGTTCCGACATTCCATAAATAGGTAGTTCCGCCGGCCGTAAATATGAACGTCACTTTGCCATCCGTATCCGTATTCAAAAAATTGGTTAGCGCGGCACGATTATCCTCCGGCGTCTCTGAAATCACGTCCAGAACAGGGATCGGTATCGTTGCACTATACAAATTGGTCGTCAACGATGAAAGCAAAGCCGTCCCATGGTTAATATCATTGCCTGGACCGTTATTCCAAGTCAGTTCTGATGCGACCCAGTCCTCAAGACCCGCATCATCTTTCAGGCCGCTGACAACATAACTTTTGGCGCCGGTTTCGCTCTTTGCGCCATGAAAGGTCAGCTTGGCGTTCAGGATGTTGCCCTGAATACTCGGGTTTTCGGCATAAAGATCCGTCAGGTCAAACTGCAG
Organism: Planctomycetota bacterium; assembly: GCA_022705405.1. Taxonomy (GTDB): domain Bacteria; phylum Planctomycetota; class Phycisphaerae; order Sedimentisphaerales; family Anaerohalosphaeraceae; genus JAHDQI01. The sequence goes on from JAKJEN010000023.1 coordinate 17,303, forward strand.
CCAGGATTTTTTACAATCCGCCCCTGCAGCGCTGCGCGTCATTAACTGGGTGGTATTGCCCACGACACTATCCGGACTTCGCCAATCGGTCGCTTTGCCTTGAAAAGCAGTAACTTCGACAATACCAACCGCTTGCACGGAACCCGACAAAACCAATGTTATGGATGCGGTTAACAGTAAGAAATTCAATGTTCTCATTTTTATTCTCCTCATCTAAACTTCAATGAATAAGGATATTATTTGCCGATGTTACTTACAGTCGTTCAGCGTATCAGTACAATCCAGCCAGTTCTTTGCAATCAGCAAAGCAAAATCTTCCAGATCGACTACGCAGTCCAGGTTTATATCGCTTCGATTATAGGGCTGCCCTGTATTCAGATGCGAGGCCTGGCAGGCATCGGTTCCCACAACGATTCGAACCGTGTCCGATGTCTCCTTTTCGCCGTCATCAGCGGTTAATTTGAATTCGTACACGCCGGATTCGGTAATTTCCACCGAGGTCTTATCCGTATCATTCGGGCTGATGGACACGGTCGGGCCGCTGATCTGCGTCCACAGAACCGTATAAGCGCCCGGAGGAACGGGCAACCCGTCATCTGAAGTCTGACCGTCCAGGTAGATTGTCTTGGGCAGACCCCAGGTTACCTGATCCGGTCCTGCATTTACGACGGGGGCCTCATTATTATTGACCTGGAAATACCACATCTGACCTTCAAGGATATCGTCCCGGGTGCTATCCTGACAATCCACCACCCAATAATAAATCTGCTTATCCTGAATCGGTGCAAAATGTTCGAAATTTTCCGCTGTCAGGGCCACTTCACTGAGGCCGGCTGTCAGATCTTTATAGTCCATTTGGGGACGGTTGGGATCTTTGCCGAAGTACACGCGGCAGGTTATTACTCCGCCCGGCAGATTCGGCTCTGGATTGGTCCATTTTAGTTTCGATGTAGTCGTCGGCACGATTTGGCCGTAATACGGAATCGGCCAATCCGCTCCGGCCGGAGGGATAACGATTTCCAAAACAGGCCGATAGGCAACCGTAGCATGCCCATGCGTGGCAAAATCCATAAGACCGTTGGAACCATGGAGTGCAAACTGCACAATTCCATCGGTATCCTGCTGAATAACAGACAATACGTCAAAGGAAAACTGATCGCCTACCTGGCAGCCGGCCGAATAGTCAACGTTGGGAAGTCCGGTTGTCAGGAGAGGATCCAGATTCGCTCTGAGATCATCAACCGAAAATTCCGTATTTCTTGGATTGGCGCCGTCATCGCTGGGAATATTACCGGGAGCATTGTTCCAGGTCAAAGTCGTCTTTGTCCAGCCGATGTTATCAAGACAACTATCATTTACAGAGGATAGTTTGGCGGTGCCAGATCTTGCCCTGATTGCAGTAATCTTCAATGTCGCCGCTCGTGCGTCGGCAGGGTCATACTCCATGTCGTTAATATCAAATTTGATCCACGATTTTACGGCCTTATTGTCGCTTCTGATGGACAGTTTGCTGTTGTCATTACGGTTTTCATCCATACGGGGGTTTACGCCATCAAAGAGTTCTGTCCTGCAGCTCTCTACAGCCGTAAAGGTATACAGAGTGCCCACAAGAGGTCCTTCGTAGGGCGGGGCTACAGACGAAATGTGCTCGATCTTGATGCTGTGGTAATCCAGCACATCCGCCGTCCCGCTGTGGCCTCCCATCCGGAAGAACAGCTGATCGAAATTCGTATAGATCGGCAGACTGCCAAGACCGTCGTCTGTCAGTGAATTCGTAGCGATCACGCCGGAGCTGTCGGAAAATGTAAACGTGGCCTTCATCTCCTCTTCGGAAGTTCGATCCAGAGTAAGAGACAGCGTGTAGAGCGCGTCCAAGCTCAGGTTGGTCGCCCTGGCTGAACTTGAGCTCCAGGAATAAGCCCCCGTGGAGCTTAAAAGTTTTTCTGTTCCGCTCACGCTTGTACGCTTGCCTACCTGGACCGTTCCGGCCGTTCCGTCCGGACTCAGCGTAAGCTGCACGGCATAACCCCTCGAATCATACCATCGGCCTTTGCCGTCGTCCGAGTTGGCGTCCTCCAGCAGTTGTTCATCCGTAGGGTCGTAAAAAATCCCAAAACGGAAAGTTTTGGAACTTGTGCTGTACATCGCCCCGCGCGGAGTGAACTCGACGGTCGCTATCAGTTGATCCCCGACTGCCAGCGTAACGGGATCCCCATTGGGAGCAAAATAAGTCCACATCTTCGAGCTGCCGGCGATGTCTAACTGGTTAATGGCCAATGAGCCCTCGCTCATAGTCAGATAGTCGGGATGTGAAAACCAAACCGCCGATTCATTCGGCAGATTGGTTTCCGCTCGGCTGCCGTCGGCAAAGGTGTCATACAGAAGCGCTTCCGCCCAGCAGGCGGCGCCAACAGCCAAAATAGCCGCCCATAATGAAAACTTTTTGAGTGTGCTTGTCATGTTACATCTCCTCATCATTTTTGATTTTTACCTTGTTCCCTACTTCCATAAAGCTACGCACTCTTATGGAATCGCATCTTTGAAACAAGGTACCCATTATTCTTCCTTTATACTCCCAATTATCGGAATTTACCTATTCTAAAGACAAGTCAATCTTGCGCGTAAACAAAAACAATTTCGCGCAAACCATCCCTTCGCCCTTTCAAAGTCTCAAAACCTCCTTATCAGCATTAAGAATGCACTTGTTATAACTTCGGACCTGCGATATTGACTTATGGTTTTTACGCAGATCGTTTTTTTCAAAAAAACCGGCCCCTCCGCCGAACGGGTCAGGGCCGTTTTCATAACCTTACGCTTACGCCATGTGCAGTCAATTACCGCTTTCTCCGGATCGAAAGCAGGCCGCCAAGGCCCAGCAGAACCATCGTCGCCGGTTCAGGAATATACTCGACGTTGATGCTCTGGAAGTTTATAACCTTTGCTGTTCCTTCATCTTTTGAAAGACGGAACAACAAAAAGTCAAAATCTGTATATATCGGCTGACCGCCCAAACCGTTATCAAGCAGAGAAGCCGTCGCTATTTCCGTTGCCCCTTGAGAAAACGCAAAGGAAACAAGCATCTCACCGGCGGTCTGATAGTCCAGTGTCATCGTCAACGTATA
>JAKJEN010000023.1:20515-24330 GCA_022705405.1 Planctomycetota bacterium
GGCTGTTGCCGTACCGCCCAGACTGAATTGTACCGCATATCCGGTAGCATCATACCATCCATTGCCTACGCCGGAATCGCCGACGCCGTCCTGCGCCATCTGAACAGGATCATAAAACAGACCAAAACGGAAATTACGGCTTGTGACATCGATAAAACCTTCTTCCGGGATAAAGTCGATCGTGGCAATCAACTTCTGGCCGACATCCAGCGATACCGGGGATCCTTCGGGAGTAAAATACGTGTGCATCCTCCGGCTGGCGCCGGCCATTCCCAGCCGAACATTCCCGGCCGTTGTGGTCACATCCCCGGCCGAAGAAGCCCAAAAGCCCGATTCTGTCGGCAGGTTGGTTTCAATGCGGCTGCCGTCGGCAAAGGTGTCATTGAGAAGTACTACGGCGGAACACATACTGCTGATAGAAAGACAGACTGCCAAAACAAACAATGCTCTTTTCATCTTTCCTCACTCCTTTCCAATTAAATAATGGAAACGGGTTAAAACGTTAAAACCCTAAAACAATTACTTTCCTTCTACTCCGGTCGGGTTACGCACCCAAACTCAACACACACATCACACATTCATAAAAAAATCTCATCTATATTATCTAAATTTAAATTCATTTATACAAGGCAATATCGCGCATAAATAAAAATCAAATCGCGCAAAGGTCTGTCCATAAAAGAGTTTTGAAAAAGTCAACGCCCCACTTCAATAAAATCACAGGTTGAAGACAGACGGAAGACCGTCCCATAATTTGCCTCTGAGGGACGTGAAAAAAGGCGATAAAGACTTTTTTGATCCACTTCAAACCGGTTTATTCCGCGAAGTTCTAAACGAAGTACTGCATCCGTCTGCCCATTTATCAAATGCTTCGCCTCAATCACTGACGGAACTGACAAACCCTGCTCCGTGGCTATATACTGATCCAGTTGAACCTGAACCGCCTGAATACCCTCAGGATCGGTCGTCTGGATAGAAGTAATCTGGTAATCGCAAGCACGGATCCAGATCTTTTTAATTGTAGCCCCATCTGGTCCGGTTTTAGTCAAAATATCATACCCATCATGCCAATTTAACGTCCACGCACTGTCCACTTCCACTGCCCCCAGCGCCTCGGTCACATGCCACGGATTAAACTGCAAACTTTCCTCGCATCGGTCGGCCGTCTCCCTCAACCCCCACCAATACGTGTCCAACTGCGGCTTGACCATCAGCCAAAAGGCCTCTTCATTGGTTCCAAACCGTATCTCTCCGAACTTATCCCCCCTCACAAAAAGTCGATCCGGCGGCACAAACCGTAATTGTGCATCCACATTCTCCTTCTGCATCGAACCGTCCGGGGTAGCCCATTCCAGGAAACATCTTGCTGACGCCCGAATCGGATGCAGATTGGCCCTGGCAAGCCGCATCGCAGCGGCTGCCTCTTCGATGGTCTTTTTCCCTTTACAACGAAGAACCGGCTCTCCTTTTAGTCCGGCTCCCGGCTGACATCCGCACAAGAACATCCCGGCCGCACAAATCAAGAACCATCTCCAATAGGCCACAAAACCTCCTTATTCCAGATCTGATTGAAGGATCTGGCTCATCTGAGCCGACAATTGCTCTACCTGTTCTTCCGTCAGATGCGGATTTTCCGCTTCTTCTTTTCGATCTTGTCCGCTCACTCGAACCGTCCAGATTTCTCGGCCGTCCTCGATTCGGCTGGATTCATACTTCAGGCATTTCTTACGCATCAAAATCAGCATCAGCACAAACCGAAACTGAATTTTCTCGGGATCGCTTTCGGCCGCCAGGCGATCAAAGAATGCCAGCAGCATCTGGTTATCGATAAAGATCTGTTTCTTTCGTTCCGGGCTGGGTATCCGAGTCTTCCAGAAACAGTACACCTGAGGTTTGTGATCTTCCCAGTATTCCGTGCAGAAATCCTGACGCTGAAGCCCTTGGTCCGTTTCCACCAGCGCCGCAAAATATTCCTCGTCTATCGCAAGATCGCGCCCGGTTCCGCAGCACTGTCCGAGCGTTTTTTTTATTTCCCATTCTGCCATCTTTTATAACTCATATCAATCCGCTGTCTTTTTGGGTTCATTCAAAACCAGGTACGGAGCAATTTTTTCAACAGTCTTTGGGCCAATTCCATGAACCTTTTCCAAATCTTCAGGCCGCATGAACACCGGCCCTGTCTCAGATCCCTGCCGCTGGCGATACTGAATAATCTGGTTGGCTCGCACCCGTCCGATTCCCTCCAGTCGAATCAAACTGCCCATTGGGGCGGTATTGGGATTGATCCGATCCATCAGGGGCTTTGGTTCCTGCCCTTGCAGACGCAATATTTCGCCCCCCAGACAAATCATTCCGCCAACAACCAAAAAAGCCGCCGCCAAGGCCAGCCCCCTGATCTGGATTGTTTCTACCGCATTGGAACCGCCGGTTTTGGCATTCTGAAAGAGCCGGCCCTCTCGGCTCGACTTCCTTTCTGCTGATTTCATTGCAGCCTACCGTTTATCGATTAGTTTCTGAAACTTGGCAACGGTCGCAAGGGCCTTCTTAGGAGCCAGTTTTTCATCCAGCAGTCCCATGCCGACAATTTCATCCTCTGCTCCATCCGCCAGCGCCCCATAGGTCACTGTATTGATAAACGATCGGCTCAGGGCCGCCTTGTACAGACTTTCAATCCAATGCGACTGCACCTCCTGGGTCCAGGGCTTATGCCAATACCCGCAGGTATCCGGATTATTCTGCGTTTTGTTTACCCTGTCCGGAATCCCTACACTGGTGATATGCAGCGGTTTGGCCACCGGCGCAAAGCAGTCCAGACGCGAGGAAATCTGCATCATATCCCTAATATGCATCCCCGGAATATCCCTGCCAAAATGCAGTTGAAGCCCAAAGGCGTCAAAGTTGATCCCGCTCTGAATCACCATATCCGCATACACCAGCGGCGGAATAGTGGAACGGTCGCCTGCATAATATTCCCCCCAGGGCAAGGCGATCTCCACAATCTTGCGCGACTTGGTGTCGGCCGATTTGGCCGCCAGACACGCCGTCCGCGTCATTTCGATAATCTGATCAAACGTAAACCCAAAACAGTTCCAGGCGTGCATCCCGCAGATCACCCGCCAGGCATGGATATATTTGGCATATCGCGTTACGGCCCTGGTCACAAATTCATAGGCCGCTTCTCGAATTTTCTCAAACTCCGGAGTTTTTTCCTGCAGCCACCGGGGCACACTGGAAGGCGCAAATCGAAGCAGCGGACCAGCACTTAACGCAAGGCGCCTGCCTGCCAGTAAATCCATGCATCGGTCCATTCTGTCAAAATCATAACGGCCCTTCTCTGTTTCAATCTGCCCCCATTCCAGCGGAATCGTCACAAACCCAAAAATCTCCAGCAGCCATTTGCGATACGCCTGCTCTTCAATTCGTTTCAGATCAATTACGCAACCCATCGAATGTCGACCCAACCCCCGATGGCGGCAGCGCATCGCCAGAAACTGTTCGGCGTATCGGGATGCCAATTGTTCCGAAAACAGAAGCCCTTTCTCCAACGACTGGTCAGCCAGTACAGACGCCTTGGCAGGATCCGAGATATGCTGCAGTGCCTGGATAAACAAATCCTGTGCCTCATGGGCCAGATCCGCGAATTTCGTATCTTCCTCAAATAATGCCCAGTCTTCCCGCTTCAAAGTAATCTGCATCAGCCGGGCGCGAGCCAGTTCCACATTCAGGTTATAGGGCTCCTCTCGTTCCGGCAGACGGGTTGTCAGCAACAACAGACGGCCGGCTCCTTTAACCGTCCAAAGCAGCGCAAGACCCGC
>JAKJEN010000240.1:0-2369 GCA_022705405.1 Planctomycetota bacterium
TGCCGATTGTGAACCCGCCGTGACCGTGATAAACGGTACAGTTCCAGATGGCCACATTCTCCGTGGGCTTTCCGCGCTGCCGGCCGAAGGCGTCTCGACCGGATTTTATGCACATGGCGTCATCCCCCACATCAAAACAGCTGTCATAGAGCAGCACATTGCGGCAGGACTCCAGATCCAGCCCGTCCCCGTTCTGGCTGTACCAGGGATTGCGCACCGTGATGTTGCGGATAATCATATTTTCACACAGCAGCGGATGAATATTCCAGGCCGGCGAATTCTCAAACGTCGGGCCATCCAGCAGCACCTGGCTGCAATTTACCAGAAACACCATCACCGGCCGCAGGAATTCTCCCGCCGCGGCATATTCTTCCGGAGAGGCATTTCGTTTTCGGAGATCGGCGGCTGTTTGGGGTCCCTCCAGGGCCTGTTGCGAGGGCCACCAGATCCTGCCGGACGATTCAACGGCCCCTCCGGATGCAATCAGTTTTTTCCATTGTCTCTCGGTCAATTTTTCTTTCTTGACAGGACGCCACACATGACCCGATCCGTCTATAATCCCCGGGCCGGTAATAGCGATATGCTCCAGATTATCGCCTGTGATCGGAGACATCCGGCGAACCTCCGGACGGCCCTCATAGGATTTTGGAATCAGCGGATAATCCCTGATATCCGGACTGAACAGGATCACCGCGCCCCGCTGCAAATGCAGATCCAAACGGCTTTTCAACTGAATCGGCCCGGTCAGCCAGAGTCCGGCGGGTACAACGACCCGTCCTCCGCCTGCTTTGGAGCAGGCCTCGATAGCGCGGGCAAACGACTCCGTATTTTTGGTCTGCCCATCTCCGACGGCGCCAAAATCGGCGATTGAAAACTGAGCATCCGGAATTTGGGGTTCAAAAATTGGAGGCATCTCAAACGGCAGTTCGGGCGGCTCAACGGCTGCCGGCTTGGTGGAGTCGGTTCCAAGGCATCCGCTGGATGCAGCCAGCCAGAGCACAAGTAGGCAAACGCCGATTTTTCTTGTTTTCATTTCTGATTCTCCTGATCTAAATTAATTTTCAGCGTACCAGCGAGGCGCTCATCAGTCCGATGACTACTTCGTTGGCCAGCGTCCGTACTGTCAGCGACCGAAGCGGCCGCTGGGATTGAAGCGGCAGATCCAGAACCGTAGCCGCCCCGCCGACCACTACCCCTCCCCTGCCCTTGAACTCGGACGGTTCCGCCGCGTACACCTGTCCTGTTTTCAGATGAACTCGCGGAGGAATCGGCTCCGGGCGGCAAAATCCATAATCGTCTATAAAGTAATCCTGATCGATCGGCCACCATACAGTCGGATTATACAGAGCCAGCCGGTCGCTCGAACCGTCTTCATAGGCGACAATCACCTCCCCGTTATCCACCCGGCTCTGCATGGAATTGGTCGAGCCCGCCATCAGCAGATATAAATGACGCGCTCTGCCGCTAAGAGGCACACAGACCTCCGTCGGATAGTTATCCCACTGCGAAGTAAACGCAATATTCTTTGCCTCTGCGACCGCCGGACTGCTAAATACAACTCCCTGCGGAAGAACCAATCGACCCTGATTTTCTTCGGCCGCCCGCCGAAGGCCCGAATCATCCACTTCAAATGTTTTGGCAAAATCGCACCAACTGCCGATGCCCTGTTTGGGAATTGCCAGCGAACAATAAGGCGAACGCGGAGAAATATATTCATTTTTGAAAATCTGCGTCAGGCGATCGTTGAAAATCCCGTCCAGATTTACAGGATCGCAAAGCAGCTGTCCGACGGCTCTGATTTGCCAGTTGGTCACAAGGCCCTGCGCTGTCTTTCCCTTCCCCAGGTCTATGACGATCTGATTGGTCCCCGGCAGCAAGGGAAGATCCGACGCCGACAGCGCAATCTCCCCGGAAAGCCCATAGGCCGGAATTTTCAAAGGCGCTTTCTTTGACTGCTGATTGACCTGAATTACGGCGTTTGCGTTAATTTTTTCGTTCGTATTATTTCGAAGTCGAAACCGAAGACAATCGTCCGGCTTTTGCACCGATGGAAGGATTTCATACGGCTCTCGTAATTCAAAGGACACCGGGTATTGCCAGGACATCCCGCCCTGCCGGAGATGGAGAAAGACCGAACGGTGTCCCGGAGCTCCTTGCACTCGGGCCTCAAACGAATTCCCTGAAAACCGAACTCCGTCTGCCAGCACATGCTGCGGATCTTCAAGTTGAATAATTCGGGCTTCATTATATTGGGCACGAAGTATGGATCCCTGAGCCGCAGCAGCCGAATCCTTGGGGCCCTCAGGTTTTGAACCCTTCCAGAGAATCCTGATGTTCACCTGGGCCGCCGGATCTGAACTAATCTCAAT
>JAKJEN010000240.1:2379-2660 GCA_022705405.1 Planctomycetota bacterium
CCGCCTGGCCGTTGACCGCCGCATGCTCAATCTTTGTGCCGCGCGCCGGAATTTCCAGCCGTATCGACATCGGTCGGCTGAACATCGATTGAATTGAATACGTCTCGGCTTGTCCGTCTCGACGATAGTCAAATACAAAATCCGGATGCTGCATTCGCGCCCGCTCCCAACTGTCAGGAAAACCCGGTCGGATAGTTAACCGTCCGGCCGGCACATCCGGAAGAATCCCAAATAAACCCTCTACGACCGCGCGGCAGCCGATCCCTACCGCATCGCCAAAA
>JAKJEN010000241.1 GCA_022705405.1 Planctomycetota bacterium
TTTGCCGAGTATATGGAGCTGGACGATTTCAATGAGGCGGCGGCCGACATGGAAAGGAGCTGGAATGTCGAGGCGATTTTTCATATGGGGGCCTGTTCGGACACCGCCGAGACGGACGCGACTTATCTGGTCAAGAACAATTATGAGTTTTCCAAACTGCTGTGCGGCTGGGCGCTGGAGATCGGGGCGCGATTTATCTACGCTTCCAGCGCGGCCACCTACGGCGACGGTTCGCAGGGATTTACGGATCAGGAGGAGCATCTGGAACGGCTGCGACCGCTGAATATGTACGGCTACAGCAAGCAAATGCTGGATCTTTGGATTAAGAACCAGGGATTGCTCGATGAGGTGGTGGGGCTGAAGTATTTTAATGTGTTCGGCCCCAACGAGTATCACAAGGGTAATATGCGAAGTTTTGTGCACAAGGGGTTTGAGCAAATCCGGGAGACCGGCAAGGTGCAGTTGTTTAAGTCGCATCGGCCGGATTATGAGGACGGCCGGCAGGCGCGGGATTTTCTGTACATCAAGGACGCTGTGGAGATGACGCTGTTTTTTGCCGAGCATCCGGAGGCCAACGGGATCTTTAATATCGGCAGCGGCCAGGCGCGGTCGTGGAATGATCTGGCCCGGGCGATCTTCGAGGCGATGGGCAAACCGGTCAACATCGAATATATCCCCATGCCCGAATCGCTGCGGGAGAAATATCAGTACTTCACTCAGGCCGACATCGCTAAACTCCGCGCCGCCGGCTGCAAAAATAAAATCACTCCGCTGGAAACGGCCGTCAAAGACTACGTGCAGCAGTACCTGATGAAGGATGCCTATCTGGAGCCATAGTTTCTGGGGGAGAAAAAGGCGGCGGTTATCTTGTTATCTTGCAGCGGTCGGCTGGGCTTGCTATAATCCGGACTTTCTGTGGCACTTTTGGAAAAATAGGTAATCTCAGACAGGGTTTTCACAATGGACATTGCTCAACAGGTCGCACTCCTGAAACGAGGTACGGTAGAGGTTTTCAGGGAGGATGAACTGGCCGCCCGGCTGGTCGAGGCGTCCAAGACCGGCCGACAACTGCGGGCCAAACTCGGTATGGACCCAACGGCCCCAGATATTCATCTGGGCCATACGGTTGTTCTTCGTAAACTTCGACAATTTCAGGATTTGGGACATAAAGCGGTACTGATAATCGGCGATTATACCGCGCGGATCGGCGACCCGACCGGCCAGAACGCCACCCGTCCGATGCTGAGCCCTGAGAAGATCAAACAGAACGCCCAGACGTATTTTGACCAAGCGGGCAAGGTGCTGGATATGTCTCCGGACAAGGTTGAAGTCCGGTTCAACAGCGAGTGGCTGGCGGATCTGCGGCTGGCCGATGTTATCAAACTGACCGCCTCTATGACGGTGGCCCGGATGCTCGAGCGGGATACCTTCGAGATCCGCTATAAAAAAGGCGATCCGATCGGCGTTCACGAGTTTCTCTATCCATTGATGCAGGGATACGATTCGGTGGCGATCCAAAGCGATGTGGAACTGGGCGGCACCGACCAGACGTATAACAATCTGGTTGGGCGGGACCTGCAGCGGCTGGCCGACCAGCCCCCTCAGATCGTGATTACCATGCCGATTTTGGTAGGGCTGGACGGCAAGGAAAAAATGAGCAAGTCCAAAGGCAACTATATCGGCGTTACCGACAAGCCCTCCGATATGTTCGGTAAGACGATGAGCATCCCGGACGACCTGATGGAAAATTATTTTACGCTGCTGACCGATATATCAACCGAACAGATCAGCGAGCTGACCAATCCGGCCAAGACTCATCCCAAGCAGGCCAAGGTTCTGCTGGGCAAGATAATCGTTGAGCAGTTTTACGGAAAAGAGGCGGCCGAATCGGCGGCAGCGGAGTTTGACAAGGTTTTCGTACAAAGCCAGCTGCCGGATGATCTGCCGCAGGCGAAGATCGCAGCCGAATCCATTACGGCCGCCAAACTGCTGCTGGTCTGCGGTCTGGCCGCAAGCGGAGGCGAGGGGAAACGCGCCATCCTGCAGGGCGGCGTGCGGATCAATCATGAAAAAATCACGGATCCCAATCAGGAGATCCTGCCGCAGGATGGAATGATCATCCAGGTCGGCAAACGAAAGTTCGCCAAACTGAAGGTGTAAGAAGAAAGGACACACCTATGATACGAACTGCCAATCCGGCCTTGAACAGCCAGGTATTTGAAGCCGTTCCATATTATGGAGAAAACACACAGGCCATGACGATTCAGGGCGCTGTCAATCGAACGGGCGTCTTGCTGGGGGCGGTTGTTCTTTCGGCCTCCTGGAGCTGGCATGTGTTTGCCATCGGCGGCAATTTTGCTCCCTATCTATGGGGAGGGCTGCTGGGAGGTTTTGTGCTGGCCCTGATCACCATCTTCAAAAAATCCGCCGCTCCGATTACCGCTCCGCTGTATGCGATTGCCGAGGGATTATTCCTGGGAGCAATCTCGGCGGCTTTTGAGCAGCAGTTTGGAGGGATTGTTTTTCAGGCGGTTTTTCTGACCTTCGGGGTACTGGCGGCGATGCTGCTGGCCTACACATCGCGGCTGATCCAGCCGACGGAAAGATTCAAATTGGGCGTAGCCGCGGCCACCGGCGGCATCTGC
>JAKJEN010000242.1 GCA_022705405.1 Planctomycetota bacterium
GGAACAGCCGCCCATCACCATTCCGCTGGAGAGGAGCACCCAGACCAATGTTCCCGGGAGGCCTGGAAGCCTGACGCAGATGGAAGGCGATGATGTCTATGATGACATGATTCTGACAGCCACCTGCTTCATCTCCGACCCGGCCCAGATCCCCTCTATCGCCGCATGGCTGAAAGGCAGCGGCACTGTCACCTTTGCCAACCGGACAGGCGGATACTACAAAGCACGTATCAGCAACCAGATCCCTTTTGAAAAGGTGCTGAGAGGCAATCCGCACTGTACCTTCGCGGTGAACTTCCGCTGCTATCCGTTCTTCTATACCGATGCCGCAGTTGACATCACGGTCACTACATCCGGGACGATCATCACGAATCCGGGCAGCGTGCATTCCGAGCCGATCCTGACGGTGATGGGCTCCGGGGATATCACGCTCATGGTGGGCACGACCATTGTGGAACTGACTGACATTTCCGGGAGCATCGTCATTGACTCCGTGCTGCAGGAAGCTTATCAGGGTTCCACCCTGATGAACGACCACATGAGTGGAGATTTCCCCGTGCTGAAGCCCGGCTCGAATGCCATATCCTGGACAGGAACTGTGACGAGGGTGGTCGTCAGGCCGAATTGGCGGTATTTATAGCACTTTCTCAATTGTGTTTTGCTCCATACAGTGCTATTATTGGTCACTTTTCAAGGTAACTTCCGGTTTTGGCCTGGTAAGTTCCGGAAAACGGGAACGCCATAAAAATCAAGGCATTGGAGGAAAAACGCAAGCATCAGAGATGGTAATTTAGGTGGAAAAGAGTGCCCGAAACGGATATGTGTATGCCGTAAAAGATGAAAGAAAGGTACACTAAACATGCGAGTGGAGGCAGAGAAAAGGTGCTTTTCAAAGTAAATTCCGCCCGCTAACTTATGTTATTAAGTGCTTCATAGCTACGCTGGGCTCTGCCCAGACCCGCGGTTTATCGCTTTACTCTTCAGGGGCTCCTCTACCAGTATCATCTGAGATTGCAACTCAAAAGAGCGATACTGTATAGCATCGCCCCATCAGAGGCCAGCTGGCGCTCAGGTCGCACCGCTGCGTTGCCTTATCCTCCGTTGCTGGCATGTTTACAGTATCATGGCTGGTACATTGGTTCAAGAGCCTTGCAAAGATTTTCCAGTTTTAATTCCGGTTGCTGTTTTTCAAAGTAACTTCAGCCCTCAAACCGGAATTTACTTTGCAAATTGAGGCAGTGCTATTATTTTTCAGCGATGTTGCAAGAAAAACATCGCAGGCAACGTCTATATGGTGGAGGTGGAACACATGAAGAAAACCTTAATGCTTCTCGTTATGCTTCTGGCGGTCACGCTTAGTGTGGCTTCCTGGTTTTGTCAAGAAAACGAGACACCCAAAATTGAGTTAAAGATGGTATCGGTCATCGCATGACCCCGTCGGCGGAGTTCACTTAGCGGAAAGACGGCGGCGTGTCAAGGTCTAACGGTACCCTTGACACAGCGGCGGCTTTCCGCTACCATCAGCCAACGACGGGGGCTTGCGATGACCCCAGAGGTCGGCCGCGCGGCCGTAGAGCGTCGTTACCTTCTCGTTTGTCGCCTCACGCGGCTTGTGTTTTGGCGTAATAGGCATTCCTCTTTTCGAGCGGCGGTTGATCACCAGCATTCCCCGAATGCGGACGCAGACGATTGTAATCGCATTCGATCCATCGAAAGATCAGCCGTTTCACCTCATCGCGGCTCAACTGCGTAAGCGGCAGCGCGTGGAGCAGCTCCTTCTTAAGCGTCGCAAAGAACGATTCCATTCGGGCGTTGTCATAGCAGCTTCCGACCGCTCCCATGCTCTGCCGCAAGCGGTTTTCCTTTAGGTATTCTCTAAACAAATTGCTCGTATACTGACTGCCGTGATCGCTGTGTACAATCATGTCGTGAGTTTTTCCATATCGGCGCACGGCTGATTCAAGGCTCTCCTTGCACAGCTCGGCGCGCTTGTTTTCATCCATCTTCATGCCAACAATCGCCCCGTCAAAGCAATCCAGCGTCGCCGCCAGGTACAGCTTTCCGTCCTTACAGTTCATTTCCGTAATGTCGTTTAGTAGCTTCGTCATCGGCGTATCGGCATGAAAATCGCGGCACACCAGATCTTCCGCCGGTTTCGCGTCTTTATCGCGCTTCGTAATCGAATGCGGCTTACGCTTGGCCATCAGGCCGTTTGCCTTGCACAAACGATACGCCGTTCCGTAGCTGGCTTGTGTCCGTTTGAGTCGACGTTGCAGCTGCCAAACACCGATGTTTTTGTGTTCACTGCGTATTTCTTTCAATTCGGATAGCACGGCGTCGCGGTAACGCGGCTCATCTTTTGCGTGAAGCCACCGGTAATATCCCGGCCGTCCTACACGTAGCGCCGCGCAGCACAGCTTTACGCTCATGCTTCCGCGATGTCCCTCGATCCACGCGTACGCCTCGCGTGGCCGTATCCCCGCTATCCCTTCGCGAAAAAACCCAGCGCCTTCTTGAGTATTGTATTCGCTTGGCGCAGTTCTTCCACTTCATGTCGCAGTTGACGGTTTTGCGCTTCCATGTCTCCGCTCACCGCCTCCGGCGCTTCTGACAGCCGTCTTTGCTGCC
>JAKJEN010000243.1 GCA_022705405.1 Planctomycetota bacterium
CCTGCCAAGCTATTTGTTGGCGTTGACCAACGATTTGTGCATTTATGTCACTTTACACGATGCTATTAATACTAGCTTATTTTCTTCACGATACCATCGTTGGCATGAAGAGTTCCGCCCTTATCTTTTCACGTTAATACAGCATACTGATATCTCGACAATCACATTCCCAAACTCTATGCCTAAGATTCATATGGCACTGGAATTATCTATATTACGCAAATCCAAACTATTAAAATCATTTAGTAAAGTCCTTGTTCCAAGAATTGGCAGCAAGGTTTTCTTTCATAACGCTCCGCGATATTGGGTTCGCGCGATGGATTTTGCTCCTTATTTTTGGAATGAACGCGATGGAGAACAACTATCTTCGCACGTCAAAATTTTACCCATGCCATCAGAAACTGCTGCTGTTATGGTCGCGGTGCTCAATAGCTCACTATTCTATTGGTGGTTTATCTTACTATCCAATTGCCGTGACCTAATAAACCGAGAGATTGATAATTTTCCGCTTGGTCTTGACAGTATGTCTGAGGCAATAAAATCCCAATTAGGTAAGTTAACTCATGAACTCATGATTGACTTTAAACACCATAAGCAACGCAAGGAATGTCAATACAAATCTACGGGCAAGGTAGTATACGATGAGTTCTACCCGAAATATTCCAAGCCAATCATTGACGAGATTGACAAGGTATTGGCGCAGCACTATGGTTTTACGGAGGAGGAATTGGATTTCATCATCAACTATGACATCAAGTACCGCATGGGGCGCAGCGGGGACAGCGATGAAGGGGAAGACTGATGACAGAATCAGAGCATCTGGCACTGGAGTATCGGCAGATCATCGGTAGTGCAGGAGACTCCGCGATTCTTGAGCGTCCTCGGATTGCCTTGCTTTGCTCCTCGAAGTGTCCCGGGCATCTGATTCTGGACATGTATGAGTTAGCCAAGCAATTCCGGCAGCAAGGCGTCACGGTCATCAGTGGTTTTCATTCGCCGCTGGAAGAAGAATGCCTGCGCATCCTGCTGCGGTCTCCGCATCCAGTCATCTGGTGCCTGGCTCGTGGTCTATTCAAGCGTATTCCCGAAACCCCAATAGATTGCCGTGCAGCCGTTGCAGAAGGACGACTGCTGATTCTTTCGCCTTTCCAGGAAAATATCGTCCGCGTCACCGCGAGGACTGCCCTGCTGCGCAATCGGCTTGTCGCCGATCTCGCAAATGCCATCCTCATTCCCCATGCCGCAAGCGGCAGCCGAATCGAGACCCTGGCCCGCGAACTTCTTACTGAAAAAAAACCGGTTTACACCTTTGACCATCCCGAAAATGCCGCCCTGCTCGAGCAAGGCGCAAAAGATATCACCCGCCTGGAATTGGCACCATTTATCCCCAAAAAAACAGTCAAAGCTGATTTTTAGTTCCAATTTGCTTAGTAATCAGATGAAAAAAATAACGGTTAACAGGTGTTTTTGAGGCAATCCGCTTTGTGTTTTTGAGCAAAATTTTGAACTTTTTGATTTTTCGGTGATGTAAGAAGCTAAAACGTCCCTTGGCGTTCTTGGCGGTTCAATGACGAGGAACCAACCGTCAAGACGCCAAGAACGCCAAGCAATCGGAGAAAACAACAAACCAGACCGAAATTCCGCTTGCAAGCTCATCCATCGAAGTAACAACCCTATAAAAATTTTCGCGCTGCTATCCTCAAACTTCTTGCTTTTCGTGAAAGGTTTTTTATGGAGCAAGGCAACTTGGAGTGCGGCGGCTTGCCGCCGCTTTGAAAGCGTGAGCAAGCTCCCGCACTCCATAAGCACCGCTGTTTCCTGTGATGAAAGCGAACCGCGATGCCGATGCCGACGAGCCGCCGGCGCTCCATGTCGCCTCCGACGCAATTACGTAAAGCCGGTCTTGCCACACAGGAGTTTTGCCGGAACAGGCTCATCCGTCAATGCAGCAACCCTACAAAAAATTTCCGCGCTTTCCGTGCTTTCCGTGGACAGTAGGTTGCAGGCTGCTTCAGGCGAAGTATTCGACTCCTGAGATGAAGATGCCCTGGTTTTTATCTTCGGGGATATTAATTGCGATATGTGGATTGAGGCTGCGTTCGCTGTGGCCCATTTTACCGAGGACTCGTCCATCGGGGCTGGTAATGCCTTCGACTGCGCAGATCGAGCCATTGGGATTCCAAGGCATGGACTTGGCCGGGCGTCCATCCGGATCGGCATACTGGAAAGCGATCTGCCCGTTGGCAAACAATTGCTGCACCTGTTCCCGAGTGGCATAGAAGCGTCCTTCCCCGTGCGAGACGGGCATTGCATGCACCTGGCCTACGGTGGTGTGCTTGAGCCAAGGCGACATGGTCGAGGTCACAACTGTATTCACGGTAGTGGCGACATGACGTCCGAGGTTGTTAAACGTCAGCGTAGGATCATCCGGCTCGAGCGCAGAGCGGATTTCTCCGTAAGGAACCAAGCCCAGTTTTATCAGTGCCTGGAAACCATCGCAGATGCCCAGCACAAGCCCGTCACGATCCTGAAGCAAACGCATCATCGCTTCGGATACCTGCGGCTTGCGGAAAATTGTCGTGATGAACTTGGCGGAACCATCGGGTTCAGCACCGCC
>JAKJEN010000244.1:0-233 GCA_022705405.1 Planctomycetota bacterium
TACGCTATAAAGAGGCCTGCGGCCGCTGCGGTTTTCTGGATATCTGCCGCGGATGCCGAGCACGGGCTATGGCCGTCTATGGCGATTACCTGCAGCAGGATCCCATTTGTATGTTGGCCAAACCCTTGGGAAAGAAAGATTTATGACTCCGTTTCAGGGATTATTACTCGATTTTCTCCAAGAGGGCATTGAAATCGTCTCGCGGCCGTTTGAGGCGCTTGCCAACCGTCTGA
>JAKJEN010000244.1:255-2589 GCA_022705405.1 Planctomycetota bacterium
GTATGCGAATCCGAGGTTCTCACTCAAACCCATTATCTTAAAGAAGAAGGGATTATCCGCCGATTTCGCGGCCAGATCAATTATCGCGCTTTAGGCAGAGTGGCGACTCTGGTGACAGCTCAGACGCCGCCGGACCGGTTGGATGAGACGGCCAGGGCCATAAATGACTTGCCGGGAGTCTCTCATAACTATTTGCGAGATCACAATTATAACTTGTGGTTTACCCTGCAAGATTCTTCGATGGAACGGATTGATTCGATTCTTTCTGATTTGTCCAAACGGCTGGGCGTTGAGTTTCGCTCCCTTCCTGCGGAGCGAGTTTTTAAGTTGGATGTTCGATTCCAAAGCCGTCCCGATTTGCCGGATTCCCAGCCGCCTGTCCGGGTGTTTTCTCCTGCGTTTGCTATGGAACTGTCTGAGCCGCAAAAAATGGCCATCCGATTTCTCCAGCAGGAGTTTCCGCTTGTTTTCAGGCCGTTTGAACGGGCCGAAGGGCTGGAGGAACAGGTCTGCCTGGAAGCGGCCCGAACGCTGCTTGAAAAGGGCGTGTTAAAACGCATTGCGGCGGTGGTAAATCATTATAAGCTCGGTTATTCAGCCAATGGAATGTTCTGTGCCGCTGTGCCGTCCGATCGGATTGAATCGGTCGGCAGGCGCCTGGCGGCTTATAGGCAGATCAGCCATTGCTATCAGCGTCGGCCGTTTGCCGGCTGGCCGTATAATTTGTTTGCTATGATCCATGCCCGCAATGATGCGATGCTTCGGATGTGGACGGAGGATTTTTCACATACGATGAAGATTAATGATTTTGTTGTTCTCAGAACCGTACGGGAGTTCAAAAAAGAACCCGTCCTCATTAATTTTGTTGATTGAATCTGTAGTATTGCCCGATATGGAGAATAAATGCGGTTTTTGGCAGGCTTTGCCGCTGGAAAATCGTTTCCTGTGATCCATTCGAAGATGATATCTGCACTTGAAGATGCTGATGTTTTATAGAGGGCTTGAAAATGCGGCCAGTTTGTGATATAAAGAAGAGAAGAAAACAGGGCTGTAAAATAGAAAGGATATTTCAATGAAGCGGGCGATGAACTTTCAAATAGCAGGTATAATTCTGCTGATGATAGCGGAAATTCATTATGGCGCATACGATGATTCTCTGGTTTCGGTTCTTTCCGCCGGACATGGTCTGGCCGCAGTAAACGGAGCTGCTGTGGCAGGATATAACAGCACCTATGCGGCGGTCTGCTCAGCCGTGTTCGTATTCGCATGTACAATGGAGGCATGGATACCACTCGATTTAAAATCAAGGTAATAAGGGGTTCCGGCCCTTACGCTTTGGTGGGGGAAATTGATGCAACGGAGCATATGGCCGCCGCTCAGACGGTGACGCCGGATACAACACGCTTCAATTATGATACCTCAGCCATATATGACGGCCTGTCTCTGGATGTTGAGGGCGCAGGAATTATCGTGGCTGCAGGAGATTTTTTAGGATTCACTGTCGGCTCGACTGCCGCTGAGATTTCATTTGTTTTTTTGGCGGATTCAGGCAACATTTTGATTCGTTCAACAGGGGATACCATTACGCTGGATGGCGCTTATGCAAATATGGCCTTGAATATGGAGGCAACCGTCAAAACAAAGGAGTACGCAGTTTACAACAAATCCGGATCTTTTGGCGACGGCAAGACAATCGAGATTCCGGCATTTATTGACCAGAATTATTATATAATCGTAAAACACAAGGTATCGGATGGAGATAATTTACAGATCGCCGCTAAGATTATAAAAAATACGGATGCAGAGGCGACAGTTGCATGGACTTTGAACCAAAGTTATGACGGAAACAGGGATGACGATAATAAATTGACTTTATTCAAAGGAACAAATTTTTCGGATACTTGCAGCCAGCCCGTCGCCGGACAGGAAGGGAATACAATTACATCTCATATTTGGCATAATGTTGCAACCAACGATATTGATGCCGTATTCGTCAATTATGAAAATGGGCAGGGGCTTGGCTCTGGGGATATTCGGCATATGAACTTAACCAAACGGGAGAAAATCAGACTAACGAGAAATTTAAGTACAGAACCAATTCGACGTTTGGCAATCACTTCAACGGGTGAAAATAGTCTGGCGACGCAGATTACGGTTTGCCGCAAACCGATATTGGCTCTGGGAGATTCTTTCTGTTCGGCTCGTATTTCTAATGCGACCATTTTAAGCCACGTTGGAAACAAATTGCAGACCCAATTAACAGAAGATCGGTTTGTAATTAACGGCGGAATCAGCGGCAATAAGGTACTTACCAACTATATAACGCACACGGCC
>JAKJEN010000245.1:0-305 GCA_022705405.1 Planctomycetota bacterium
AAAAAAGCTGCCTGGTCGAGCAACTGATAAAAGACGGTTTCATACAGTTGCCAGGGCCGATGGGTGTTGGCATAGCTGAGCGTCGAGCGGGACGGGGCTGCTTTCAGGCCCAGATGCGTCAGTTTGCCCATCGCCGTGGATAAGCCGCCGCAAATCTCCCGCAGCGAGTCCGCCGAGGCCATCTGACAGAACACCATCGCCACAAACTGGTCCCAGCAGCGAAACCCCTTGGCCGCTCGTTCAGCATCCCATTGCTGTACAGCGCGGAAAAAATCGTTGCGGTTGACCAAAGAAAGCACTTGCGT
>JAKJEN010000245.1:315-2583 GCA_022705405.1 Planctomycetota bacterium
TACCATATCCTGATCTCCGGTTTTTGGTTTATCGTTTGTGACAAAAACAATATACCCGATTCCGGAGATGCTTTTTATATACTTTTCAAAGATTTATCTTGGACAAGAGTGATAATTTCGTGTAAAAATGGCAGTGGAACAGAATATTCTTAGCCCTGCAAAGGATTTTTGTTAGAATTATCGATGTTTTAAGGAGTCAATTGTTTTTAACCGTTTAAATAGGAAATGTCGGATTAAGATGAAAATCGCTAAACTGATTCTAATTCTAGCAACTATATGTTTACAAGCCGGTTGCCAGAGCACACACTCTCATAAGGGGAAAAAGAAATTCCACGTTTACCTACTCATTGGTCAGTCGAACATGGCAGGCCGGGCACCATTTACAGAAGAAGAATCCGCAGTTATTCCAGGGTGCTTTCTGCTCAACGCCGAAGACAAGTGGGAACCGGCAAGGAATCCCCTAAACCGTTATTCGACGATCAGGAAGGATCTTGATTTGCAGAAAATGGGTCCCGGCTATACCTTTGCAAAAACCATGCTGACAGAACAGGCAGGTATAACTCTTGGACTTGTGGTCAATGCCAGAGGCGGTACACGGATCGAACAGTGGACCAGGGGAACCGAGTTCTACAACGAGGCCATAAGGCGGGTAAAGATCGCCCAGGCAGAGGGTACCCTTAAGGGGATTCTTTGGCACCAGGGAGAATCCAATAGCAAATATTACGACCGTTATCTCAGCCAACTCAAATCCTTAGTGGAAGACCTGCGAAATGATCTGGAAATGCCAGACTTGCCTTTTGTTGCAGGCCAGGTTTTTTATAATGCCGATACGAAACCTAATACCCGGAAAATTAACGAACAGATCGCAAAGTTACCAGATACACTCCGTCTTACCGGATACGTCAGTTCCGACGGTCTCACTGCGATGGACGGCGCACACTTCGACTCAAAAAGCATAAAACTTCTTGGCGAAAGATATGCCCGCCAAATGCTGAAATTAATAAACCAATTAGAACAGCAATGAATGAGCATGCATTAAAATTATTGCAAAGGTAGCCAAGCAAAGATTTCCTTGTGGCCATTGATTCCGATGGATGCGCTTTTGATGCCACGGGTATTAAACGGTGGGAATGTTTTTGTCCAAGGATGATTGCCTATTATGGATTACAGTCGGTCGCTCAGGCCGCCCAGGAATGCAAAGAGGTTGACGACCTTTACAGCAGGCTTCAAGCACAAATAACAGTCTGAGCTAAGTGACCTTCTCAAGAGAGATGCGTAATATTAAAATGTAAAAAAGCGAAAAAACAAAAAATCTACTTGCGGAATGGCCTCATAACAAAACTTCAGAAGCACGCCAAGACGACCCTGGCGGATGATATTGCCGGTTCCCTGAGGAGGGTAAATCAAATGGGTTCCTCTAAAAATTAACGAAATTGTGTGCAATGGATTGCCCCTTTAAATATACTGAGCTCATTGACAAATAAATCACAGGATTTTCTCTCACGGAGGCTGTTTCGATGATGCAGACAGGACTTTTCGATTGGCAGACACGGTTTGAACAACTGGACAACGGCGGCGATCCGCTGGTCAAACTCAACGAGGTGATGAACTGGGAGCAGTTTCGCCGCCGCCTGGAAAACGTGCGGGATAAAGAACGCAAGTCTCCTGCCGGGCGTAAGCCGTTTGATGTGATCCTGATGTTCAAGATCCTGATCCTGCAATCGCTGTACAATCTGTCGGACGATCAGATCGAATTCCAGGTCCGAGACCGCCTGAGTTTCATGCGTTTCCTGGGTCTGTCGCTGGGCGATACGGTACCGGATGCCAAGACCGTCTGGCTGTTTCGGGAACAACTGGCCGCGGCCGGTTTGATCAAAAAACTGTTTGATCAATTTGACACCTTTCTGCGAAAAAACGGCTTTTCTGCCAAAAAAGGGCAGATTATCGATGCCAGTATCATTTCTGCCCCCCAGCAGCGCAACAGCCGGGATGAAAATCAGCAGATTAAAGACGGGCAGGTTCCCGCCGACTGGAGTGAACCCAAGAAACGCCAGAAAGACACCGAGGCCCGCTGGACTCAGAAGAACGGCACGAATTACTACGGCTATAAGAATCATATCCAGATCGATGCCAAGCACAAATTGATTCGGGAGTATGAAGTGACGGATGCGTCGGTTCATGACAGCCAGGTGTTTGAAGAACTGCTGGATGAGAAGAATACCAGCCGGGATATATGGGCCGATTCGGCGTATCGTTCGAAGGAGAAAC
>JAKJEN010000246.1 GCA_022705405.1 Planctomycetota bacterium
CCCCGCAATCTGGAACAGGACAGAAACTATTGTCAAAAGCTGGGAGCCCACTTGATTTTTGCTCCGATGAACGAGGAAATGTATCCACAGGAACAGTATGCCTGGGTCGAAGTAGAAAAACTGACGAAAGGGCTTTGCGGTTTGCATCGGCCGGGGCATTTCCGCGGCGTGGCGACGGTGTGCCTTAAATTGTTCAATATCGTCCAGCCGGATTTTGCCTATTTTGGACAGAAAGACGCCCAGCAGGCGGCCGTCATCGAGCGCATGGTCCGGGATCTGAATCTGCCGCTGGAAATTCGAGTCAGCCCGATCATTCGGGACAAGGACGGTTTAGCGCTGAGCAGCCGCAATCAATACTTGAGTAAAGAAGAACGCAAAAAAGCCCTTTGCCTTTACCGTTCGCTTGAAAAGTGCAGAGATCTGGTCGCAGGCGGACTGCAAAATACAACAGCCATCTGCCGCGAAATGGAAGTTTTCTTTCAGCAGCCGGGCGTAACGCTCGAATATATCGAGATTGTTGATCCTAATACACTGGAGAAACTATCGGAAATAAAAACGGAGGCACTGATTGCTGTGGCCGCCAGGGTTGGTACCACCCGACTGATCGACAATCTCAGGATCAACTTGCAATGCCCTTAATTGCGGGTATTATAAGGGTTTTGTTAATAGGTTGGAAGAAAGGACACAAATTCTCATGCTGATTAAGGCATTAAAAGGAAAAATTCATCGAGCGCGAGTGACCCAGACAAAGATTGACTATCCCGGCAGCGTCGGAATCGATGAGCAAATCATGGAAAAGGCCGGCATAGTTCCGTATGAAGAGGTTTTATTGGCCAATGTCACCAATGGGGCGCGCGTAGAGACGTATGTCGTGCCCGCCGACCGCGGAAAAAGAGAAATCATCATTCTTGGAGCCGCGGCCAGGCATTTTAATCCCGGGGATATTGTTATTGTTATGAATTTTGCATACTTTACCCCGGACGAGATGAAAAAACACAAGCCGCAAATTATCATTTGTGATGAAAACAATCGTACGTCTCGTTTGAAATAAGTCATGCATCCGGAATTGTTCGAAATCCCGTTTATCCATCAGACTGTAAAAAGCTGGGGAGTGATGGTGGTCATCGGATTTCTGGCGGCTTTGTGGCTGATGCGGCGGATTATGCGCCGTATGGGCGAAGATCCGGACTGGGTCAGTAATGCCGCGCTGTACGCCTTGATAGCCGGAGTAATCGGGGCGCGAATCTTTTTTGTAGTGCATCATTTTGACCTGTTTCAGGGTCGGCTTCTTCAGATATTTGCGATCTGGCAGGGTGGCGTAGAACTGCTGGGCGGAGTCGCGGCAGCGCTGGGGGTATTGTGTATTTATCTGGTCGTTCAAAAACGTTCTTTATTTTT
Source organism: Planctomycetota bacterium (assembly GCA_022705405.1). Taxonomy (GTDB): domain Bacteria; phylum Planctomycetota; class Phycisphaerae; order Sedimentisphaerales; family Anaerohalosphaeraceae; genus JAHDQI01. The sequence continues at coordinate 1,399 of JAKJEN010000246.1, forward strand.
GTATCTGGACGTTCTGGCAATCGGGCTGATGGTTGGATTGGGATTCGGGCGGATCGGCTGTTTCTTCAGCGGATGCTGCTATGGCAAATGCACGGATCTGCCGTGGGGCGTGCGTTTTCCTTATGGATCGACGGTCTATAACAGCCAGGCGTTTCCGGACTTGGAACGAGGCCGCAGCAAGCCGCATCTGGACTTGCCGGCGGATTTTTACGGAATGCCGCTGCCGGACGGCTCCGGATGGATGCCGGTTGATGAGCCGAATAAGTATATGGGCTATCTGAAACCGTTTAACCAACTAAGCCCGCAACAGCAGAAACAGGCGACGGCCGGACCCTATCGGTGTCTGAAGGTGCACCCGACACAATTGTATTCCAGCGCCAATGCGTTTGTTCTGGCCCTTATCCTGTACGGCCTGTGGAAAAGAATCGGTCGGCTTCGGCCAGGGGCTGTGGCAGGGATCATGCTGATCCTCTATGGAATCACAAGATTTTTCCTTGAGGCGCTGCGAGATGATAATCCGTTTGAGTATAAGGGCTGGTGGCTGTTGTATAAAGGCGGAACCATCTCGCAGAATATAGGGATTTATCTGGTTCTTTTCGGAATTCTTATGGCAGGGCTTTGCCTGTGGAAGTCCAGGCCTCCGATTCTTGAAAAATCAGAAACAGGAAAAAACACAAAAAAAAACATCTCTCCAACTTCAAAAAAGAGGCATTGATTTCTCAATAGCGCCGCATAAATTTTCTAATTGTTCCTGCGTATGGCCTGACTGAACGCTGATACGAAGGCGCGCAGCGCCTTTAGGGACAGTGGGCGGGCGAATGGCAAGAATAAAAAATCCTTTTGTTTCCAGTTCTTTGGCAGCAATCAGGGTCTTTTCAGAATTTCCGATGATAACAGGAATAATCTGCGATGTGCTTGAGCCGATATTAAGACCTATTTTCTTCAAGCGATTTCGTAAAAAAGAAGCGTTGTCCTGCAGGCGACTGCGACGGTGGGACTCCTGCCGGATGATTCGGATCGCAGCCAGAGCCGCCGAAGCGCAGGCAGGGGCAGGAGCGGTAGTATAAATAAAGGGACGGGCCTTGTTGATCAGATAGTCGATGACGACTTTTTGGGAGGCGATCAACGCGCCGGAGGAGGCGGCCGCCTTGCCCAACGGAGCAACGAGGATAT
>JAKJEN010000247.1:0-2301 GCA_022705405.1 Planctomycetota bacterium
AATATCGATATGGCCCGGCAGCCGACGGCGGAGGAAAAAGTCGGCCTTGTTCTGCCCCTGCCGGATTCCCTTGCCACCATCGACAACGGCGCCACCTGGACTCAGCTCGCTTTCCTGGCCCGCGTCATCTTCAGCCGGCCTGATCCGCGCTTCGTCGAGTCCTTTAACCGCGGCCTCGATTATCTCTTTGCCGCGCAGTACGACAACGGCGGCTGGCCGCAGTTCTATCCGCTGCATCCCGGTTATTTTTCCCACATCACGTACAACGATAACGCCATGATCGGCGTGCTCGATCTGCTGCAAGATATTGCTGAAAAGAAGGCCTGGTTCGGCTTTATCGATGCCACGCGTCGCGCCCGTGCCGCTGCGGCGGTGGAGCGCGGCGTCCGCTGCATTCTGGCGACTCAGTTGAAAGAGGGTGGAAAGCGGACAGCCTGGTGCGCCCAGTATGACGAACAGAGCCTGCAGCCCGCTCCGGCGCGCAGCTACGAGCTGGTCTCGCTCAGCGGGAACGAGAGCGTCGGCATCGTCCGTTTTCTCATGCGCCTGCGGGATCCGTCTGTAGAGATCGTCACCGCGGTGCAAAGCGCGGTGGAGTGGCTGGAGAGGGTCAAAATAAATGGCCTGCGCGTCGATTATGTGACGGATGCCTCAGGGTCCGGGGGACTCAACAAGGTGGTGGTGTCCGATCCGAATGCGCCGCCGATGTGGGCCCGCTTTTATCTGATCGGCTCCAACCGGCCCTTTTTCAGCGACCGCGACGGCAAGATCTATTACGATCTGGCCGAGATCTCTGCCGAGCGGCGTAACGAGTACGCCTGGCTCGGCTATTGGCCGCAGGAGCTGCTGGAGATCGAGTATCCCGACTGGCGGAAGAGGGCGGATGTCCGCGAACAGCTGAAGGGAAAAAAATGAGCCCCTCGTGGTCCGCTCGTCCGAAAGCCGGGATGTGCACGGCTGTGATGAAGAGGATGAGATTTCGTTTGACAATTTTTACTTAACGACTGCCGTGGCCGAGTTCATCAGCCCAAAAATACATGTCGGGCTTATCCGACCGACGCCATGATTTTTGGTTCCATATCACAATGCAGGATTTTTCCTTTTAACGGATCAGAAAACTCCTGCACCCAAAGCCATTTGGGATGTCTCATATAATGTTTGCCGGTTACATTGTCGATGAGAATGCTGACGAACTGTTGTTCATAGTACGGTTCACTGCGATATATGGCTGATTCGACAATGTCCGCTGATATCCGTTCAACAGAAGGATAATGATTTAGGACGATTCGATAATCAGCATTAGCTTGAAGTGCAAAATTCATCTCATTTGTCGCAGAGCTTTTATCGTTTTCTACACCGATGCTTATGGAAACAACTTTATGCACATAAAACAAATCAAGCAGTGTCGGGATAAAGAGAGGCTCATTTTTTAAATAAGGGAATCCGGTGCATATCTCAGCAGTATTATTTAATAGGACAGAATGAAATGGTTTCCCTTCATCCTCTGCATGGAGTAGCATATATTCAACGGCATCAAAACATTCTTCTGGCGTCAATTGTCCAATTTTGAATGAAGTAATGAATATTTTCTGTGAAATATCAGGTACGCTCGACAATTCGTATCCAGTATGCCAATATTTGATTTCACCTTGAGTATCCTCTTGTCCGATTTTTTCTATATTACGCAGATCCGTATGGAATTCGGTCCATGCAACGCCTTTGAAATCCATCTGACCGGTGCCGCCAAAATTGAGAAGCATTAATTTGGCCTTGTTGTCTACCCGACCCATGCCAAAATTAAGAGCGAGTGCGAGTTTATGCGTCCCATTGGCGCCGATAATTGCAATGGATGCGTTATCATTTATTGATTCTGCACTCAGGAGTAATCCCAAATCCTTCTTGTCGGATTCTTCGATTACATATTTCTTTTGGTCATATGACTGACCGGAATTTTTCACGCTTTTAGTGGTTCTAGCACGAACTCTTGATAGGACATAATGAATTGATGGATAGACCACAATCCCTTTGCGGGTATCTGTTTTTATTTCTTTTGCATTGGTTTCAGTGCGAATTTTATAGAGATGCTTGCCCAATGCTTGCCTGCCGACACGCGATTTTATTATTTCCAGGTAATAAAGCAAATGCCCCAGCGATTGCTCTTTGGAAAGCGAAATGACGATATCGGACAGGAACTTAATCGCCTCATGGAAAGAACTCTCCTGATCAACCACTTCATTACCATATGTTTCCGATGTAATAATTGCCGGGACATGATATTGGCGAAATAGGGAGAAGATTTTA
>JAKJEN010000247.1:2311-2569 GCA_022705405.1 Planctomycetota bacterium
GATTTTATGCACTTCATTCCGCTGCAGTGGTTTTCCCGAGAAAGCCGTAATTCCATCAATAATAAATATGAAAATTGTTTCTTTGTTGTTTTTATCTATAGTTTTTTCAAGTGCGTCTTTTAACTCGGAAAAGCGTTGATCAAACACTTCATTATCAGTACTTGCGTTGAGAACTCTTGGTGAGAACTTGCAAAAAAGAATGTTTTCTTCATTTGGAGCGAATGCTTCCGGAATTATTCTCTGCTTGCTAGCATCAAT
>JAKJEN010000248.1 GCA_022705405.1 Planctomycetota bacterium
TCTGCCTCGTATATCTTTTGGATCAGTCTTGCCCAGCTTTTTCTAAATGCCTTCAAGTCCCCCTGTGGTTCAATGATGCAGGGGACGGCATCAGCAAAAATATGGGACATCTTATTTTCAGATATATCCAGAAGAAAGAGTTCATGTTTATAGTCATTACCCGTTTTGAATTTCCGTCGCTGAAGGAGTGCGGCCAGAGTACCGATGATGAGATCGCGATCGCAGGGAGTGCCGATAACCGGTTCTTCCGGGGAGGGGAGGCTGCCTACCCGGTCTTCGCGGAAAGTTACTTCCGGAAAGGCGATTTCCATTTGCGCGGATAAAACGGCAGTTGACTTCAAAAGTTCGATTTTCTTTACAAAATTGGCGATTTGCAGTGCAAAGCGGGGTGAATTGAGCAGGCCGATTACCGCCACCTGCGTGACTGTATCGCCGTCTTCCGTAAAAGCCCAGCTGCCGCGGTAATTATGCTCAAAGAGCGATTTGCCGATTCCTTTTTTGCCTCCGCCGATTTTGCCGCGGTGAATGACAAAGACGTTACCCGATAAATCCCGGGCGAAGGCGCCCCCGGTTTTACGGTCGATTCCCGACCAGGGGAAATTAATTTCGCAGGTAATGGGCAGCATTGCTCCCGTCTGAGGTTTCCCGATACCGAAGGCGTTCCAGTAGCGCGCATCTTTTGTTGATCTCGAAAAAAACCAGATATTGAGCCTTTTGATCCAGAAAACCTTTGCCGGGAAGTTCGCGCCCTGATGCCCCAGCTTGACTTTTATCCGCTCTTCAACGAAGGGTTGGAACGACCGGGTGAATTGCCGGGCGTATTTTTTTATAGCGGTCTGATCTGTAATAACTCTGAGCATCAATAATCAAATTCCTGAAAAACAGAAGTTTATTAATAATATATCAGAATTGCCAACTAATCCAGACGTTTTTTGAACCGGCTGATGGCTCCGGTAAAAACGGCAATTCCCAGGATGAGCAGTGCGAGATACTGAGGCCAGAGAATATCGAGGGCTATTCCCTTGAGAAATATACCGCGGACAATGACGAGAAAATAGCGCAGGGGATTGAGGTAGGTGAGCCACTGGACAAATAAGGGCATATTGGCGATGGGGAAAATAAAACCGCTCAGCATCAGAAAAGGCAGCAGGATGAAGAAGAAGGTCGTCATCATGGCCTGCTGCTGGGTGGCGGAGATGGTAGAGATAAAAAGTCCGATTCCCAGGGTGCTCATGAGAAACAGGCAGGTGGCAAAAAATAAAAGAAAGATGCTGCCCATCAAAGGTATTTCAAACCAGAAGATGGCGACGGCGATAATCGCCGCCATCTGGGCAAGGGCGATGATTGTATAAGGAATAGTTTTGCCGGTGATGAATTCTGCAGCCGAAAGCGGAGTGACGATCAGTTGTTCCATGGTGCCCGCTTCTTTTTCCCGGATGATGGCGATGGAAGTCAAAAGCAGGGAAATCAGCATAACCAGAAAAGCGACGATACCCGGCACAAAAAAGTACTGGCTGTCGAGGTTGGGATTATACCATGTGCGGATACGGGCATCAATTTTGCCGTAGCTCATGTGTTGCGGATAAAGTTCGCGGATCATGTTGCGGTTGAACCGGTCGAGCACCGTGGAAGTATAGGCCATCCGGAGCGATGCCATATTACTCATGGTACCGTCGGCGAGAATCTGAATCGCCGCGGTCTTGCCTTTCCTGATGACTGGTGCAAAATCCTGAGGTATTTTGATTCCCATATCAATGTCGCCGTGAAGCAGAAGTCCTTCGAGCTCACGGTCGGAGGCCGCATTGCGGGTTATATGAAAAATGTTGCTCCCCGCGAAAGTATCCGCCAGCTTGCGGCTTTCGTAGGTCTGTGAATAATCCAGGAGCGCGACGCGGATATTACGGATGTCGTAGTTGACTACATAGCCGAAAACAAGCATCTGGATAAAAGGCGCGATAAACAGCACTACGCGGTTGCGTTTGTCGCGCAGCAGCTGAATGAATTCCTTGCGCACCAGTTCCCGGATTCTAAGCCAGTTCATAGGCCTTCCTTTTTGAGCAGAATATAATTAACGGCCGTGATGACCACAGAGATGAGAGCCAGTATCAGCATGCTCGGCCAGAGATAATCGAAACCAAGATTTTTCAGATAGATGCCTTTCAAAATTTCGATAAAATATGTTGCCGGAACAAGATATGTTATTGCCTGCAGGAATACGGGCATGTTGATTACCGGAAAAACGAAATTGGATAAGAGCAGCGAGGGCAGATAAGTGGCTAAAATGGCCGTCTGGTTGGCGATAAGCTGTGATTGGGATGCCGTGGAGATCAAGAGCCCCAGGGAAAGAGCAACGCCCAGATAGAGCAGCGAGGAGATAATCATAAGCCAGAAATTACCTTTCATGACGATGCCGAATAACAACTGTCCCAGAAGGACGGCGATTAAAACATCGGCAAGACCGATGACAAAATACGGGAGTGATTTACCGAGTAGAAATTCACCGGCTCCGACCGGGAGCGACTTGATGGTTTCCATGGTGCCGTTTTCATATTCACGGGCGA
>JAKJEN010000249.1 GCA_022705405.1 Planctomycetota bacterium
CATGAATCGCGTCATCTATTTGGATAACAACGCCACTACGAAGGTGGATCAAATCGTTATTGATGAGATGCTCCCCTATCTGGGTCAGATGTACGGGAACCCGTCCAGCATGCACACCTTCGGCGGACAGGTTGCCAAGAAAATCCGGGAAGCCCGTCAGCGCGTCGCCGACCTGCTCGGCTGCGATCCGGACGAAATCATCTTCACCAGCTGCGGTACAGAAAGCGACAACGCCGCCATCCGCGGCACTTTGGCTACCTACCCTCGCCTCCGCAAGGTCATCACTTCCCGTGTCGAACATCCGGCGGTACTTAGTCCCTGCCGTGAGTTAGTACGGCGCGGCTACCAGGTGCATGAACTGTCGGTTGATAAAGAAGGCCGCCTGAACCTCGATGAATTGGCCAAAGAAATTGATGACAATACCGCCCTGGTGACAATAATGTACGCCAATAATGAAACCGGAGTGATCTTTCCGGTGGAAGAAATCGGCGCTATCTGCCGCGCCCGCGGGGTGCCATTTCATACCGATGCCGTTCAGGCCTTTGGCAAGATTCCATTCAACCTGAAAAAAAGCAATATCGACATGCTTTCTCTTTCCGGTCATAAAATTCACGCCCCCAAAGGGATCGGGGTTCTGTATGTCCGTCGCGGGACGCGCCTGGTCCCGTTTCTGCTGGGGGGACATCAAGAGGCCGGCCGACGCGGCGGGACCGAAAATGTCGCCGGTATTGTCGCCCTCGGAAAGGCCTGTCAATTGGCCGGTCAATATATGGACGATGAAAACACCCGCGTCCGCGCATTGCGCGATCGACTTGAAGAAAAAATCCTTGCTTCCTGCCCGGACTCCATAGTCAACGGCGACAGGGAAATGCGCCTGCCCAATACCCTCAACGTCAGTTTTGAGTTTATCGAAGGGGAATCTATTCTGATGATGCTTAACCAGTTCGGCATTTGTGCCAGTTCCGGATCGGCCTGCACGTCCGGCTCGCTGGAACCTTCGCATGTAATGCGGGCAATGGGTGTGCCGTTTACCGCCGCCCACGGGTCTGTGCGATTCAGTTTGAGCCGTTTTAATACCGAGGAAGAGATCGATTTTGTAGCTGAAAAGATTGGCCCGATTATCCATCGGCTTCGGGAACTGAGCCCCTTTGTTAAAACTGCCTGATCGGACGCAGTCAGGAGGAGGCGCGGAAAAATACGGAGGAAAAACGGGGTTGCCCGTCAATCAAATACATAGCTTTTTTTTATTTCGATTCTTCTGCTGCTGGCCTTTGCGGTTTACCCTGTCACTGAAAAGAGCGCTCTGCCGATTGCCGCAAAATATAATATACAAAAAGGGCGGTTGCAGATGCGCTGCAACCGCCCTTTTCCAAAGGAGGAGATATAATACGGTATTCCAATCAAAAGCCGCTTAACGGATATAATCCGCTACTGCCTTCAGCAGCGTCTCAGGCCGAACCGGTTTTTCGAGCACTTCTTTAACCGGAAGCCATGTCTCATCCGGTTCAAATCCGAATGGCAGATTCATTTCCCGCCGAACTCCGGTCACCATGACTACCGGCGTTCCCTTTACGCCGTCGATCTCGTTGAGTTTGCGAGCTACATTAAAGCCCTCGTCCTTGGTCGTCATCATTACATCCAGGATAATCAGGTTGGGCTTTTCGGCTTTGGCTGTCTTTACGCCTTCCTCTCCGTTGGAGGCCGAACTTACCTCATACCCGCGGGCCTCCAGCAAGTTTACAATACTTTCCACAAAATCGGCGTCATCGTCGATGATCAGTACTTTTTTTGCCATGTCAACTCTTCCTTTCTCTACGGTCTTTGGTTGTCAGCCGGATCCGATCTATTTGGGCTTTCCCACGCTGCCGGCCCTTCGATACTGATTGATTATATCAATTGTTTTTTTTCGATCCAGTTCTCCGTATATCTTTTCATCAATCATAATTACCGGCGCGATCCCGCAGGCCCCCAGACATCGGGCCTCCTGCAGGGTAAATAGTTTATCCTCGGTCGTCTGCCCCACCTCCACCCCGAGTTCTTTTTTAAGGGTTTCCAGCACGGCTGCGGCCCCTTTTACATAGCAGGCCGTGCCCATGCAGACGCTGATTACGTGCTGTCCGATCGGCTCCAGATTAAAATAATGGTAAAACGTTGCCACCCCCCAGATATGGGCGGTAGGAATCAAAAGCGTCTGGGCGACCTCATCCATCATTTCCCTGGGCAGATATCCGTACACATCCTGCACTTTGTGCAAAATGCCGATCAGGTATGATTCGGGATTCTCCCGATCCTTAATCTCCTGCATATAAGAACGCAGGGCCTGCAATTTCTGGGTTTGAACTTCTGTCATATCGTCTCTCCGATTACTTGCGTTCTTTCAGTGGAACGATGCCCACCGGCGTCTTGGCTTTATAATGTGTATGCAGATACTTGTGCGATATCGGACTAAGCGGGCTTTGCAGAAACTCTTTATACAGTTTCTGAATGTCCGGATTATCATGGCTGCGGCGAATTGTTTTGCTCTTATCCAGATCATAAAGGGCCTGAGCCCGCTT
>JAKJEN010000024.1 GCA_022705405.1 Planctomycetota bacterium
GCAATCAAAAAGAAGCGTCTGTCCTTCCGGCATTTCAGCCAGGACAGCCAGCCCGTGTCCCACAGACAGACAAGTAAGAGTCAGTTCTTTTACAATCGCTCGATGCAGCCGACCGGCGGAGAATACAAATATAATCCCAATCGCACCTGCGGCAGCCCAGAAAGATCGGACTTTTTTTCTTTGCGGTAAAAAATAAACGCCCAGCAGCCAGAGATAATACAGCAAAATCACCCACAAACCCATGCGGCCAATACGAAACACCAGCAGATCCAGATCGGCTACCGCTGTGACAATCCGAATAAACAGGTCGCTTAGAAGATCGAGCCAGACGCTGGAGATAGCCGCCAATGTCGGAAGCAGCGGTACCAGCAGAAGTTTTAGAAATCCTGACAGCAAAATCAGAAAAACAAGCGGAAAAACAAACACTGTCCAAACTGCCGACAGAGGAGTCAAAATGCCAAAATGCCACAGCATAATACCTGCTCCGCCCAGCCACGCAGATAACCCAACGGCCAGAAGTTTAAGAGACGACTGCAGAATCGACCACAAGACGCCTCCGGCGGGAAGGCGAAACAGCAGATCAACCGCTTGAGGATACATCGACAGAGGTCTTAAAAGCTTTCCCTGCAAGGGTTCATAGAACAGCAAAATCCCAAGTACTGTAGAATAGGATAACTGCCAGCCCGCCTGGAACAATTCACAGGGCCGAATTAACAGCAAAATCAAAGCCGTCAGAGCCAGCGTATTCATCGGCTGCGGGCGGCGACGGATCAGGATTGAAAGGAAAACAAACTCAGCCAGAAAAACGGCCCGAATAGTCGGCGCACGCGGCGGAACCACAACCGCATACAAGCCGATCAGCAGAATACAAAGCGCCGCACGTTTTCGCTTTTCCAGTCCCGCCGCACGACCCAGCCACCAGAAAATCCCCGACAAAATACCCACATGCATACCGGATAGACTGATGTAATGGGCCAGGCCGGTTTTCTGGAAGGCCGCCCTGGTTTTCATATCCAGGTTGGAACGCTGACCAAGCAAAAGGGTCTCCGGCAGATCGGAACATTCCTTCAGTTCGCCGCCAAAGGCATCCAGTGTTTCAAAGACCCATCCTCGAAACCGTTCGGGCAGTCGCAGCCATCGACTTCGGGTATCTGGTTTATGAAGGACAATTGATTCAAGGGCCGGGATGTTGGCCATGCAGAAGATCCCCTGGTTTTCAAAATATTTCTTTCCATCAAACATCCCTGGGTTATCCGCCGGCCGGGGCCTGTTCAAGATGCCGTGAAAACGGATACGATCTCCGCCGTGCAGCGATTTGACCGGCTCTGATATCGTCGCATAAACGATCCCGCATGCGGGCTCCCAGCCATCTGAAGTCAGCGCTTCATCGATCTGTAAAAGGAACGAGGCGCCGCGCTGAGTCCACTGGGTTCGCCCAAAGACCCATTGGCTGCGGTCCTCCAGTCGCGGTTCAGTCAAAATCTTTCCCCCCAGCGAGGCCAGCGAAGGAAAGTTGGAAATCCTTTTGCGTATATCATTTGGCCGGGGACTCTGAAAAAGCCGCAGACGAGCTCCGCCAAGCGGTATGGCTGCAAGAAAAATGAACCATAGAAGAAAAACTGCTTTTTGCCGTTTGTTTAAAAACCCTGAGACACACAAGACCGTAAGACATAAAATCGACAAAACAGAAGCCCAAAACAGAAACGAGATATTGAATTGCCGCTGCAGGATCAGCCCGCCGATCAAACCGCAGGCGGCCGTCATCAGCGGACAGGATTCCATGATTCGTTCTGCCAGAGGACGCCGCGGCCGCAATTCTTTCTGCAACTCCTCTATTTGCAGACGAATCGGATCGATTTGTGCTGTCGGCGGTTGTTTCCCCACGACAGAGTCCTTCCTTTATATAGCCCTTTCGCCTTGGTAAGACAGCCAATAAACAAAGGCCTGTTATTGGGCTTCGATCTTTTCCCGGTTGTTCATATACGGCCTCAGCGCCTGCGGAATCGTAACGCTGCCGTCGGCGTTCTGATACAACTCCAGAATCGGGATCAGGACGCGAGGCGAAGCGATGACGGTATTGTTCAGCGTATGACAGAACAGATTCTGTCTGCCGGCTGTTTTGTACCGCAGGTTCATCCGCCGCGCTTGAAATTCATAAAATCGGCTGGCTGAATGGGTTTCCCCAAACCCTTTCCGGGAGGGCATCCATGTTTCAACATCAAACTTCTGCACCTGCCCGCGGCCCAGATCTCCGGTACATACATTGACCACACGATAGGGCAGATTCAGGGCCTGCATCACCGCTTCGGAGTTGGCCAGAATTTCCTGATGATAGGCGATGCTTTTAGCCTCGTCGTTTTCTCCTATAATCACCTGCTCAACTTTGTCAAACTGATGGATTCGATAAAGTCCATAGGTATCTTTTCCGGCGGCGCCGGCCTCTCGACGGAAACAACTGCTCATCGCCACAAATTTCGCCGGCAGCATTTCCTCGGTCAGCAGCTCGCCGCTATGGTAGGCCGTCAGCGGCACCTCAGCCGTACCGACCAGATTCAGTTCGTCTCGTTCCATCCGGTAGGTCTGCTCTTCGGCGCCTGGATAGTATCCGGTTCCCCGCATGGCCTCATCCCGCATCAGCAGCGGCACAACCATTGGGGTATATCCCTTTTGGATCATAAAATCGAGCGCAAATTGAAGCACAGCGCGGTGCAGCAGGGCGCCGTCGCCCTTGAGGAAGTAGTTACGGGTTCCGGCCAGTTTGACCCCACGCTCCACATCAATCAGGTTCAGCGCCGTTCCCAGTTGAATGTGATCTTTATACTCAAAATCAAATTGGCGAATCGCACCCCATCGACGAAGTTCTACATTCTGGGTGTCGTCTTCTCCAAAAGGGACCTCCGGAGAAGGCGGCTGGGGAACCTCAAGCATCAGGGCATCAAACTGCGGCTGAAGTTCCTTGATCTTGTCATTCAGTTCGGCTTCCAGCGTTTTCAGCTCGCCCAAAATCTTTAATGCCTTCTGCTTTTCCGTTTCCGCCAGTCGCGGAATCTCTTTGCCCAGACGATTCTTTTCCGTGGTCAAATCCTGTAATTTCTTTTTGACATTCAGCAGAGTCGAATCAATGGCCAACAGATCGTCAATGTTTACATCGAACTTTTTGGCCCTGGCGCCGTCCTTAAACAACTGCGGATTTTCGCGAATTTGCTTGATATCAACCATGTCAACCTCTCTGGATGACGTTATTAAAATTCTTTCAGGACTCGGAAAAACGGCGGATTACCAGCACATTATTCTGTCCGCCGAACCCAAAGGATTCCTTTAGAACCGTATCAATTTTTGCTTTTCGAGGCCGGTTGGGCACATAGTCCAGATCCAGCGCCGGATCCGGGTCATGCAGGTTCATCGTCGCCGGCAGCATATTTTCCTGAATCGCCAGAACACAGGTAATCAGTTCTGCGCAGCCCGTGGCCCCGATCAAATGTCCAAACTGACTTTTGGGACTGCTGCAGGGAACTTTGTATGCGTACTCTCCGAAGACCTTTTTAATCGCCAGCGTCTCGATTGTATCGTTCTCAGAGGTGCTGGTTCCGTGTGTGCTGATATAGTCAATATCATGGATATCGACCCCGGCGTCAGCCAGAGCCGAGCGGATTGCCTGCACCGCCCCGCGGGCCTCTTCATGCATATCCGTCACACGAAAAGCGTCATTGCTGCTGCCAAAACCGATGATCTCTGCCAGAATTTTCGCCTTGCGTTTTTTCGCGGAGGCCAGCGATTCAAGAATAACCACAGCCCCCCCTTCGCCGAGGACAAACCCATCCCGACTGGCTGAAAACGGACGCGAAGCGGTAGCCGGACTGTCATTTCTTGTAGACAGAGCCGTCAGACGATTAAAACCCATCAGCCCCAGTGGATGGATCATCGAATGAGCGCCGCCTGTAATGATCACATCCGCCCTGCCGCGGCGAATCAGCATAGCCGCTTCGCCAATCGCCTGAGTGCTGGCAGCGCAGGCCGTCAGACAGCTGCGGATCATACCCTGTGCGCCGGTCAGAACCGCCAAATGAGCGACGGGCATGTTGGTTTCCTGTTCCAGTTCATGGGCGGCGGTCATAATTTCAAAAGTCGTATCCATCCAGACGCTCCAGTCCATTTGCTGTTTTTGGCTGTCCCATCCTTTGACGATCGCGGTAAAGAAGGCCTGGCTGTCCATAGCCCCCTCTCCAGCGCCCAGATAAATCCCCATGCAAGCCCGATCAATACCGTCGGCAGGGCTGTCTGTTTCCGTATCTATGCCCGCCTGACGGCAGGCCTCAACAGCCGCTCCAAGCACAAAAGCCGAGCCGCGATTGCTTTGGGAATGCAGCGCCGGATTTTTGACAACGCTGGACAGATCAAAATTTTTCACCTCGGCATCAAAGGTGGTCGGATAGGCGGACGCGTCAAACAGCGTATTGGTATTTATCCCGTGCCGGCCGCTCATCAAACCCTCCCACATCTGGGCCACAGAATTGCCAAGCGGACACACGATGCCCATTCCGGTAATGACTACACGTTCTTTCATGTCCGGCCCCCCTCAAATTTTTTTAAGACAACAGCCGCCGTCTGCCCTCCAAAACTATATCCGCAGCACAGAACGTATCGAATATTTTTCTGTATCGGCTCTCTGGGGATATGGAGTTTGCAGCCCTCGGCAGGAACCTCAAAATTATACGCCGCCCCAATGGTCTGGTATCTGATTGCCTGCACAGCAGCAATCAAATCAATAGCCCCAGAGGCCGATCCGGTATGGCTGACCTGCCCTTTAATCGGCCAGACCGCCGTTTTTGACGCTGCCGAACCAAGTACTCGCTGCAGCGTCTCCGCTTCTACTCGATCATCACGGGCAATTCCGGTTCCATGCGGAATAATCAAATCCAATTGCTCCGGCTCTATGGCCGCCTGTTTGAGCGCCTGCTCAATAGCGATCTCAAGTCCTCGTCCGTCTTTCATGAAAATATACGAATCCATAGCGGTATAGCTCGAAGCCCCGCCGACAAATTCGGCCAGGATCGCCGCCCCGCGCTGCCGGGCCTGAGAATAGTCCTCCAAAATCAGAACCCCTGCGCCTTCGCCAAATACAGAGCCGGATGCACCGGCGTCAAACGGGCGGCATGCGCTCTGCGGATCTTCATTTCCGGTAAAAGTCGCCCGTTTCAGAAGGCACTGCCGCACGATCAGCAGCGGGTTAACCTTGGCTTCGCCGCCGCCGGCCAGGGCCACATCCGCATGGTTTCGCTGGATCATTTCGGCCGCCTCTGTTATGGCAATATGCGAACTGACCTCGCCGCAGGTGATCGTGTTGCTGGGCCCCTGAATATCATGAATGATCCCGATATGACAGGCCAGCATATTCGGCAGATATTTCAGCAGCCACAGCGGCGTCACAGTCGGCAGTCCTTCCCGACCCCATTTTTTCATATCGAATCGGCCGTCTGTCGCCGACAGGGCAACCGATGGCGCAATCTCCGGCAGTTCACAGCTGATAATGCCGGAGCCAAAATCGATAGCCGTCCGTTCAGGCCGCAGATTCACCCGTTCCGGATCGATCGCTCGACTGATATACCCGCTGTTTCGAATGGCTTCGTCGGCCGCAATCACGGACAGTTCAATATCGCGGCACATCAGCTTGGCGGCCTTGCGATAACTCTTGGGTATATAATCGCGAATGGCATAGTCGGGCGCTTCGCCGGCAATTTGGCAGGGCATTCGAACCGGATCAAACGAACGAATACGGCCGATGCCGCAGCGGCCTTCCATCAACCCAGCCCAAAAATCGTCGACGCCAAGCCCCAGTGGGCTGACAACCCCGACCGACGTAATAACCACCCGGCGCTGTTCCATCAACGACGCTCTCCGGAAGGATACTGATCGACAAACCCCTCCAGCAATGAGCCGAAGGTGTCGGTAAACACAAAATTTTCCTCCGGGAATCGCTTGCCGGCCAGATTTTTGTCAATATGGCTGAACATCAGGCCAATGCGGGCAACCACCTGTTCGCCCCGGCGGATTTCGCCTTCAGCGCTGGCCGCCTCCGGAGCGATGCTCTCAATCTCAGCATGAAGGGTAATGGTATCGCCTGGCCGCACATAGTGGAAGAATGCGGCCTTTTTGATCTTGGCCAGAATCACTTTTTCCTGAAATTTCCGCGCCTCCCCGACGAGAATGCCGGCGGTTTGCGCCATCGCTTCGATCATCAGACACTCAGGCATCACCGGAAAACCGGGAAAATGGTCGTGCAGATGCTCTTCGGCCAGCGTAACGTTTTTCAGGGCGACCGCCCGCTTGCCGCTTTCAAATTCCAGAAACTTGTCAATCCAGATCCATCGCATAGTTTTCTGACAGGGAAATCGGCAGGCCCAGGTCATCGCCCCGCCGATACGGTGTCCCGAATTTCAATCAGAAATCGAGGACGTCGTTTCATTCGCTTCAACCGTTCAGTTTCATTTCCAGAAAGTTGACAATTGTGCTGACCGCAAAAAGATCCGCAATTTTGTTTACATCAGGATCTTGTGCAAACTTGCTCAAATCCGTATGCGGCATACGGGCGCGAAGTTCGGCCATCCCTTTGTCGGTAAGTTTGCCGCCGCTGACATAGTCCGGATTGTTCAAAACGCTTTCAGCGGGAAACAACTCCTCCCGCGGTACCTTGATATCAAACGCCTTTTCGAGACGAAAAACAATATCAAGAAAATCAATGCTCTCGGCTCCAAGGTCGCCCATCAGCGTGGCCTCTTCGGTCACCTCATCCTCGTCAAGCCCTAAGGCATCCACCAGAACTTCCTGCACCTTTCCAAAGATCTCTTCGCGGCTGATTGCCATAATTCACGTTCTCCGTTTTTTCAATCCATTATTTTGCCGTCCGCAGGGCGGAGTCGGCCGTTTCGTATATTTTTTTATTCTGAGTAAAGCAGATTCCAGCGCTGCCTCATACTTTCGACGATTTGCCCGTCAATGCGAGCCATCTTCGGGTTTTCTTCAGACAGATTAAAATGGCGAAGCGAGAATCTCGCCTCTACGATCGACTCATCGCCGCAGATCCCCTCGCCGATAAAACTGCTGGCGTTTTCTTCCAGCGTCTGGGCCTGTACATGATAGGCGATCTGCATCCCCGGAGCCGCAAAACTCTTATAGCGCACGTTTCGGGCAGTCTCCAGCAGTACCATACTGTGGGCAAAGTTCTGCGCATGGCGAACCAGCCACGAACCTGATTCAATCAGCCCTTCCAAAAGAAGTACACCCGGAAGTACAGGGAAGATCGGAAAATGATCCGCCAGATATTCCTCAGCCAATGAGACGCTTTTGACGGCCGACAGGGACTTGCCGGGGGTCAAAGCCGTAATTTTATCAATCAGAACGAATTTCATTGGCTGGATTGTAGCCGGAATAAGGGTAATTTCCAGTACTTTTTGACGCCAAATTGAAAATTACAAGACCGAACATGTCCATATATCGGCCAAGTCGGCTATCCCGCTCTTTTTGGCAAATACCGCATCTGGTGGGATATGGTAAAAGGCGGCGGTCGGATTCGAACCGACGGATAACGGTTTTGCAAACCGTCCCCTTAGGCCGCTTGGGTACGCCGCCAGTGTTTTGGGCCCTCTGCCTCTGAGTCGGATATGGTATCTCCCCCGGCCGAATTGTTCAAGAAAAAATTAGAAAATCCAATCTCTTACAGCTGCGATCTTAAAAGATCCGCCCGTTTGATTCCAATCGTTTGATTCCGGGCATTTTATCGTAAAGTTACAATAAAATCACTGCGATATGACGCTCGAGATACGAAAAACCGGCAGCAGCAGCGCAATCGCCAGCGTGCCGATGACTGCCCCCATGATTGTGATCATCAACGGTTCAATCAGCGCCGTGGACGTTCGGATTGAGTTTTGGAGCTTCTTTTCCAGAAACAACGACACCTTATCGCAAACCCGGCCGATCTGTCCGGACTTTTCCCCAGCCCGCAGCATTTGCAGGATTCCCGATGCAATCAATTTACTATATGGCGAAAGCATCAGTGCATCGGACAACTGATATCCATCCCGAATCTTCTGGTCGGCCGTCTCCCACAGACGACGAAAGTAGTAATTACCGCAGGAAATCTTCATTACAGCCAGCGCATCCAGCATGCTCACGCCGGTATTGACCATCGTCGCCATAATCCGCATGGAACGGGTCAGCACGGCATCGATAAACATGGTTCCGAAAATCGGAGTATGAACCTTGATCCAGTCCAGCACCTTCTGGCCCATCAGCGTCTTCTTCCAGGCAGCCAGCCCAAAAGCGGCGGCAATAAAAAATGAAACCATCCCGGCCAAAAAAAGCGGATTGCCCATCAGGGAGCTGAAATTGACCAGTATCTGTGTCAGTTTGGGCAGCGTAGCTCCGCGGGCCTGATAAATCCGGGTAAATCGCGGCAGCACAAAGAACATCAGAGATCCGGTCGCCGCCACGGCCATCATCAGCATCACGATCGGGTAGATCATCGCACTTTTGACTTGCTTGCGCGTTTCGGCGTCGGCGTTTAGATAGCCGCTTAAAACGCTGAGCATCTCGGCCATCTTTCCGGAGGCCTCCGAGGCCTTGACCATACTGATAAACATCGTCGTAAATATTCGCGGATACTTGGACAGAGCCATCGAAAAACTGTCTCCGTTTTTAATCCGCTCCGCAATATCCAAAATTACCTCCCTCAAAACACTCGGCCTCATTTGCTCCGCCATGGCCTCAATGGCATCGCTGAGAACTACACCGCTGTCCAGCATAACAGACAGTTGGGTTGTAAACAGGATCAAATCAGACTGTTTGACCCGTGCCTTCGAAATCGCCGGATCGGGCTCCCATTTGCCAAACGGACTCTTCCCTCCTGCCGAGGCAGCCGGCGTCGATCGAGGCATGGGTTTTACGGTCTGCCAGGTCATCGCTTACTCCGCAGTCACGTTGGCCACCCGAAGAATTTCATCCACCGTTGTAATTCCGGCGGCGACTTTTTCAATCCCGTCGATGTGCAGCGGCTTCATCCCGTTATCAATCGCCGCCGCACGAAGCTGCTTAAGCGTAGCTCCTTGCGTAATCATCTCCAAAATCGAATCCGTCGGGATAAACAACTCATGAATTGCAATCCGCCCGATATATCCGGTATTCCGGCACTTTTTGCACCCGATTCCGCGGTAAAAATTCGGAACCGAACCGATCCAATTCTCAACCGCCCGACGAATACTCGACGAAGGGGTATATTGTTCTTTGCATGTGGGACAGATCTTTCGCACCAGCCGCTGAGCCAGAATCCCAATCAGTGAGGCCCCGACCAGATACGGCGCCACTCCCAGATCTTCCAGCCGAGTAATCGCTCCCGGAGCGTCGTTGGTATGCAGAGTGGACAAAACCAGATGGCCTGTCAGAGCCGCCTGAACGGCGATATTGGCCGTATCCTGATCGCGGATTTCGCCCACCATTATGACATCCGGGTCCTGACGCAGCAAAGACCGCAACGCGCTGGAAAATGTAAACTTGGACTGTTCATGAACCTGAAACTGATTGACCCCGTGGATGTTGCACTCAACCGGATCTTCAACCGTACAGATATTGACCTTCTCGCTGTTCAGTTCGGACAAGGCCGCATATAATGTTGTATTTTTTCCGGAGCCGGTTGGTCCGGTCACCAGTACAATGCCGTTGGGCATGCTGATTATCTTCTTGAAGGATTGCAGATTTTCATAACTGAATCCGAGCGATTCCAAATTGGTCAGAATCTTGCGCATATCAATAATTCGTATGACAACCTTTTCGCCGTATGTTCCGGGCATTACGGAAACGCGCAGATCAATCGGTCGGCCCTGCATCAGAACATGGATACTCCCGTCCTGCGGAAGTCGCCGCTGGGCAATATCCAGTTCCGCCATAATCTTGATGCGCGATACAATCGCCGCATGCATTTGGTACGGCGGACGCATTTTTTCGTACAAAAGCCCATCAACCCGATAACGGACGCGAACCTTTTTTTCGTCCGGCTCAATATGAATATCGCTGGCGTTTTCATGAACCGCCGTACATATCAGATAATTGACCAGTTTGACTACAGGCGATTGACCGGCGATTTCCTCAAGATTGGTGATATCCTCGGGCAAATGCTCGATCATGGAAAAATCTTCCAGCGCCACATCGTCGATGATATCGTCAATCACAAAGACATTTGCCGCCGGCATGTAGGTCTGAAGCGTGGCCTGAATATCCTTAACCGTAGCGCAGACCACCTGCACCCTGCAGTTGCTCAGCCGCTGAATTTCGTCGATCAAAAAGACATTCGCCGGCTCGCTGAGAGCCACCGTCAGCGTATCAAAAACCTTAAACAGGGGCAAAACAGAATGTTCTTCAGCAAAATCCCTCGGCAGAATCTCGACTACAATCGGATCGCAAAGTTTGGGCGTCACCTGGGCGTATGGCACGCCGTAGGTCTCCGCCAACGCCGAAGCGATCTGGTTTTCCGTGCAGAAATTCAGCTCAACCAGCAATTCGCCCAGCAGCCGGCTGTGGCCGGAGTGGGACTGCTGCTGGAGGGCCTGCTCTATCTGTTCAGAGGTGACTATGCCGCGCTGAACCAGCAACTGGCCCAATTGAAGCCGTTTTTCAGCCAAAATATCCGTCATACCTTCAAATCTCTCTACACAAAGCTCCGAACCGCCTCGGTCAGTTCCGCATAGGTATCCAGTTGCGGCAGGAGGCGGGTTATTTCAAGAATTTTCTGACAGGTTTCATCCAGTCCGGCAAGTTTCATCTGCCGGCTCTGCTGGCGGCACTGGTCATTGAGCTCGATCAACTTCTCCAGAGAGGCGCTGTCCAGCAGAATCACACGACTCATATCCAGGATCAGCCCTTCGGCTCTGGAAGCCAGCGCATTGGAAACGGCTTCCTCAAAGGATTTGAGCGATTCAATCGTAAACTCCCCCTGCAACTGAAGAATCGCAATATCATTTTGTATCTGCGTCTGGATCTTCATCGAATCAGCGCTCCGACCGCCTTGGTCCCGTATTCTTCAAAATTGCTGTAATCCCAGGTTTCAATGAACCCATCCTGAATGACTTTCCACAATTGATCAATTGGACTGTCCAAAAAGGCCCGCGCCGCAATCGGATCGAATTGACAGCCCACCCCTTTTTCAACCTCGCTCAGGGCTCTGCGGATGCTCATCGCGTCCCGGTACACCCGCCGGGAGGTCATGGCGTCAAATGCGTCCGCCAGCGCAATAATCCGAGCGCTGAAAGGAATATCCTGGCCGGATAACCCTTCGGGATAGCCCTTCCCGTCATATCGCTCATGGTGATACAGCACGCCGGGGATAATCTCTCGCATCTGCGGAATTTCCGAAAGAATTGAGGCCCCGATCCGCGGATGGGAAAGAATAATCGATCGTTCTTCATCCGATAGTTTTCCCTGCTTTCGAAGCACAGATTCAGAAACGCCGATTTTTCCGATGTCATGCAGCAAGCCGGCCAGATAAATATGATGAATCTCTTTTTCAGTCAGCGGATGGGTTTCCTTCAAATGCTCGGCAATCCAGCGGGAGATCAAGGCGACCCGTTCGGAATGACCCCGTGTATATTGATCTTTGGCGTCAATACTGTTGGTCAACGCCTTGAGAGAACCGATAAACAGTTCCTTCAAATCATCAAACAGCCGCCCGTTTTCAATAAAGACGGCACACTGATTGGCTACGGAATTAAACAGTTTGACATCCGTGCTGTCAAAATCCGGCTTATTCAAAATATTAGTGGCCACCAGCAGGCCCATCATCTTGTCGGCCGGGCCCACAGGAACTGCCAGAATATTGCGAATCTGCTCCGGCCAGGCATATTTAAAGGGGTTGTCCACCTGGCTGTCCAGCAGGGCCTCTTTTCCGGCCGTCAATTCCGCCGTCAAATGCATCTGCAGGATATCCGCCGCATTCGGATCCAGGGCGATCACCCCCGATCCGGCATTGAGAACCAGTCGCTTAGCGCCGTCGATTTTCTTTTCCAGAAAAATAGCGATCCCCTCTACCGGAATCAGCTGCGTCAACTGATCGCAGGCCAGCTGAAGATAGGTGGCGTTTGACTGATCCAGATTCATGTGGGTGCTCAGGTTATACAGAAGCATGATCTGTTCATAACACTGAGACAACTCTGTGCTCATCTTCTCCAGATGCTTTTCCATCAGAGCCAGATCGGTCAATATCGGGTTTTTCACGTTGAACGTCATTGCGGCTGTTTCCTTGTCATAAAACGTTTCGCATCAGACTTCCGCCTTCTGCGCCAGAACCTGTTCAATACTTTGCAGGACTTCTCTGGGACTGAACGGTTTGCTCAGACAGGCGGCGATCCGCAGATTCTCCTTCTGCTGATCTTCGATTGAAAAGCCCCGAGCCGTCAGCATCAAAACGGGCGTATCGGCCGTACTCTTGTTCTGCCGAAGTTTCTCAATCAATTCGATGCCTGTCATAGAAGGCATCTGATAATCCGTCACGATCACATCGGGATGATGCTGGCAGGCCAGCTGATAGGCCTGGTTGCCGTTATCCGCGGTCAGCACTTCAAATCCATTGTTGCGCAGCTTGATCGCTACCACCTGGACAATATGAAATTCATCATCCACAACCAGCGCTTTTTTATCTGCCATGTTTCTCTCCTGTCTGCAATGTTCAGTTTTTCCGCCCCCGTATCCGTTCCGCGGAAAAATCGTTTTAATTTACAGCCACCGGCTGGGCAGCATCCGCCAACGGCAGTTCAAAGCCGAAGGTACTGCCCACTCCTACAGTGCTGGTCACAAACACTTTTCCTCCATGAACCGTTTCGACAATCTGCTTTACCAGATTCAGCCCCAAACCGGTGCCCTTGGCGTATCGATTATTGGACTCAACCCGATAGAACTTCTCAAATACATGCTCAAGGGCCTCCGGCGGAATGCCCGCGCCGGTATCGCTGACGGTCACCCGCAGGCGCCCGTCGGCTTCATGGACCTCCGAGCAAATCGTCACCGAGCCGCCGGCGGCGGTATATTTGACCGCGTTGCTGAGCAGATTGATCACAACCTGACTGATCATATCGCGATCTACGAAGGCCTGGTCGTAAAGAATCGGGGCCTGAGCGTGAATCGTGATGTCTTTTTCCCGGGCGTAACTGTTCATCATCTCCACTGAATCCCGAATAATCAGGGCTACACTGTGATGGCTTCGATTGACCTTAATCAGACCCGATTCGATCCGCGATATATTCAAAATATCTTCAATCAGGCGATTCAGGCGAAGCGCCTGGCTCTGAATGATCGAACAGAACTGTCGGATTGTTTCCTCGTCCTGGGCCTCTCCGTCCACCAGCATTTCCGCATACGCATTGATGGATGCCAGCGGGGTTTTCAGTTCATGGGTAACATGACTGACAAATTCATTTTTCATTTGGGATATTTCTTTTTCACGGGTGATATCATGAAGAACGACAACCACCCCGCAAACCTTCTCCTGGGCATCCTCTAAACAGGACAAGACCGCATCAAACGTATGCACTCGCCCGTCAAGGGGCAAACTCAGCTCATGGCGGACATGACGGATCCGGCCGCTTCGGCTTTTTCGAATTTTTTCACGAAGCGATTCCTCTGAAATTACGGCCTCGATAGACTGAAAAGCCGTCGGGTCAAACTGAAAGCCCAGCAGTTGTTCGGCCGCCGGATTGGTCATTACAATCTGATCCTGTCCATCCGTAACCAGCACCGCATCCCGAATACTGTGAATGATTGCCTCAACGGATGTTTTTTCTCTTTGCAGCGACTGAATCTGAAACGTCAGGCCGCGAACTTCCTCCTGAGCCGTTTGGGCCTCCTGACGACAGCGCTGCTGATATTCCTGTACGGCCTGCTCAAAGGATCCAGATTGAGCCGAACCGAACGGCTCTTGTCGGGTCTCCGAATTGCGCAAAGATCGAATCGCACTCTCTATTGCCCGCCGTATATCCCAAAGAAAAACGCCCCCTGCTGCCGCGGTAATCCCAGCCGCAAAACAGACAGCGGTTGTCGGTCCCAACGACTGCCTAAGACTCAGCAGTCCAGCCAAAGCCAGCAAAAGAACCGTCGCACCCCAGCAGATTGCCAGTTTCAAAATCCCCAATTTCACAGCGTTTTTCCTGCTTTGTCCGCAACAGTCGGATCGAATTCATTCATAAATTTCTGAAGCATCGGACTTTTCGGCTCAAGATGTGCGGCCTTTTCAAATGCGCTGCGGGCCAGGGCATTCTGTCCCAGCTGCTGATAGCAACGGCCGGCCATCCACCAGCCGAACGCTTCCCATTTCGGGTTCTGACAAATTTTTCGAAACATCTCAACGGCGGGTGAATAACTTTTCTGCATATACAAGCCGCATCCGACAACCACTTCCGCATCTGTCCAGTCCGGCTGAAGACGAAGCGCTTTTTGTCCGCAATACACAGCCCGCTCAGGCGACTCAGCCCCCAGGGCGGCCTGCCCCATTTCCAGCCAGACCTGCGGATCGTCCCGCCGGCTGACACTGAGCTGGTCATAATATGTCAGGGCCTTTCCATATCGACCGGCCTGCAAAGAACAAAACGCCAGCCAGCCGATCACGGGTTCCTGCATAGAATCGTTTTTCTGAGTGTGCAGAAGTTTTTCAAATACATCAGCCGCCTGATCCCACTGCTGCTGGCTCATATAACATACCCCAAGGGATTCCAGCAGTCGGGGATTTGCGCCCTGTTTGTAGATCGCCTCTTTGTACAGTCGAATGGCTTCCTGCGGCCGGCTTTTCCGCTGCATCAGATCCGCTAAAGCCATCGTCAATTCCATTTCATACGGAAGGAGCTTTTGCTTTTCCTCAAGCAGTCTTTGCGCCTGATCCAGTTGATCCTGAATCGTGTACAGATGCACAAGAGCCAGGATATAATCGACTTTGGCCGGCTGCAACTCAAGGGCTTTCAAAACGCCGACTTGCGCCTGTTCATAATGATTTTGCTGCTGATATACAAGCCCCATTGCAAACCAGGCCTCATCCTGCTGCTCATTCAGCGCAAGAGATTTTTCCAGATACCGGTGCGCCGTTTCTATTCTTCCTTCAGCCAGATGAACCCGAGCGATTAAAAACAGGCCTTCAGGGTTATCCGGATCGGCCTGCATACATTCGGACAGCACTTTCTTTGCCTCATCCATCTGTCCGCGATCGATCAGTCCCCGAACCGTTGTCAGTTTGGCTTGAGCCGTGGTTTTTTCCCACGTCTTGACCATTTGCTGTTTTTTCTGGGAATGGGCCATCTGGCTGCAGCCGCATAATAAATACAAGCCCGCCAGCAAGACGGCCATGCCGCTAAAATATCGTAATCGTTCCATCGGAAACTCCTGTCTTGTCATCCTTTTGTCAAAAACAGCTCCGGCCGGCAGTTTTGATCTGCACGGCCGGAGCCGATAAGCATCCTTTACCAGCGGAACCACTTGCCGGATTCTTCCTTTTCAATCTTCTGAAGCATAATCCGCTCCAGCTGATCCAACTGCTGCGGCTGGCTTTCGCGGAGGATCCGCTCCTGCAGCCGGGCCTTTTCAAGATAGTTCCGGTCAATCGATAAGTCATTGTTCAGTTCCATCAGAGCACAGTCATACTCGCCGTCCATATAATACCGGACAGCGCGGGCATACCGATCTTCATCAATCTTCGCGCGGCTCATCCAATACAGATTATTGCGAGCCGTCTTGTTCAATCGCTTGACATCTTCCAGACGCTGGCTGCCATTGGCCATTTCAGGATGTTCGACGATATGCGGGGTGATTAGAATGACCAGTTCCACCCGCGAGGAAGCGTCCGATACGCCTCGGAACAATTCCCCGATCACAGGAATATCGCCGAGAATCGGAACCTGGGAGCGGCCCAGATCCGTTTTCTCCTTGAACAAACCGCCCAGAACAATCGTCTGGCCGTCTCGGACCATCACGTTGGTACTCACTTCCGTTTTGGTCTTCAAGGGCAGCTGGACAGTTCCGTAATCAATAATTTCGCCGTTACTTTGTTCCGGGCGAATTTCCATCCGGATCAAACCGTCTTTGCCGATAAACGGGCGAAATTCAAGAACGGTACCGCTTTCAAGCATCTCAACCTGCTGAGTGGAAGTGCCGCCATCGGACACATTGGTCAGGGACTGATACCCTTCTTCCTTACCGATGATCAGCTTTCCGGCCTGCTTGTTCAAAGCCAGGATTTTGGGGTTGGCCATAATCGTCAGATCCGAAATGGTCTCAACCGCAGTAATCAAAGCGGAGATGTTATCAAACGTAACGCCAATCGAGATGCCGCTTGCGCCCGTTCCGGTAACCACAGGAGCAAATCCTTCCTGTAAAAAGCCGCTGGTACCCATGTCCATCGACACGCCGGGGATATTCTTCCAGTCAATGCCGAACTTGGTACTTTCGGTCAAGGTCGCCTCCATAACCGTCACATCCAGAAGCACCTGAAGGGGCTCGGTGTCCACTTCAGCCACGACCTCCCGAATTCGCCGGATATTTTCCGGATAATCCGATACAACCAGACGGTCATGAATTGCCAGCGAATCGCCGCCGCGGCCGGGCGTCGTATCCCGGTCGGCCGGACTGGTCACGCCGATCTGGCCAAATTCGCTCAGCAGCGGCTCGGCCAGTTTTTTGGCTTCCTCGGCGTTGATGTAGTACAGAGGAATTACCGCATACTCAAAGCGCGTCTTGTCGGCCATGAATTCCTCATTGGTGTAAACCTTGACAAAGTTGCCTTTGATCTCATACTTATGCGTGCCGAGTATGGCCTGAAGGGCCTCTTCAAACGTCACGTCATACAGGTTGGTCACCGTCACCATGCCGTCGACCCGCGCAGAGGGCACGATATTTTTGTAATACATCTGAGCCAGCATCTGCAGGGCGTCTCGGATCGGCATATCCTTGCGAAAACTGATGGACTGAAGAGACTGGACGGAAACCGGAGCTGCCGGCGCCGTCGGCGATGCGGCCGCAGTCGGGGCCGCTTCCGCAGCGGAAACCGCCGGCGATTCTTCCTGTCCAACCACCAGCGCCGTCAGACCGAGTACGGCCAGCGCCCAAACGCCGGAGGCAACCAATAATTTTCTTGCTTTCATGCTCTTGTTGTGCTTGAAACTCATACGACACCGCCTTTCCATTAGTCGAGCCACTCCGAAGAGGGCATTTTGATTGTCAGGTCATACACTTGCCACGAGAGTCTGACCTCTGTTGCGTTGATTTCCTTTACACTCAGATCATATTGTTCTCCGTTTTCTTTCGCTATGAAGGTTGAACCCTTGAACAAAACAGTTCCGTTCACACACGCTTTTATGGGAACTCCATCAGGATCCCGAACAACCGCTTGAAGAACCAGCCGTTGAGAGATTCTCTGGAGATTGGCCTGATCTTTCTGAACCAGCCCATCAGCCCCAGACTTCCCAGAGGGCTGAAGGTCTGTCGCTCCGTCCGGACGAATCCACCGCGAACGATCCATCACAAACGGATTTCCCTGCAGGCGGTCGTGCCGACCGGCAATCACCGGCAACGATACCGGCTGCAGATGAATCGTTTTCTCTGTCGTATCATTCTTCAACGCCGATACCCGCAGCCAAAGGGCCGCCATCAGGGTCAGCAGGACCGCCGCCACAATCATCTTGGGGCTGACTGTCCCGACCAGAATCGGAAGACCGCGGCTCATTCTGTTTGGCTGTCTGTTCATCTTATTGCGAGGTCTCCATACGCTGATAAAAAACTCTTGCCTGGGCCTGCAAAATCAGCCGGCCGGAGACGGATTCGTCATTTTTCAACTGGACCTGATCCATCCGGATCAGGCGTTCAAACCGTTCCATGGCCCGGAAAAATTCAAATATATTTTCAAACGAACCGGTGCATCGTATCTCCAGGGGGATTGAGCAAAAATCCTCCTCGCAGGAAACCTCCCCGGGACGCACCAGTTGATCTCCAAGATGGTTGTTGTCCATAATCTCGGCAATCTGATGCCAGAGGCGGGATAAGCCCTGGTCGGCCGGAAACAATCGCCCAAATTCTTTGTCCTGCTCCTCCATCGACCTAACCTGACGATGCAGCGTCGGCAGTTTCTCCGAACAATTCTTGATTTCCTCCATTTTATCCCCCTGCCGGGATAAGGTCTGATACAGCGCTTTTCGCTGCAGATGCACGGGGTAATACTGATACGCCCCAAGGCCTGCGGCCCCTACCAGCAGGATCAGTAAAAGAAACAGCGGATGATGATCGATTAATTTTTTCACGTTATGGGCTCGTTTTAAAATCCGCAATGACACATTGAATCTCAAATTCCGTTACCGTCGCACCGGAGCGGGTCTGGTTCTTTGAAAACACCGGCGCCACCCGGGTAAAGTAGTCCGATTCCTCCAGCCGTGAAATCAGCGAGGCCACCTCCGCTCCATCCGCGGCAACTCCCGACAGTTTGACAGTCATCACCGTATCCGTTTTCAACAGGGATTGTCCGCCGGCATAGGAATTTTTAATCTGCACGGTTGCAGGCCCGTTCGGGCGAGGCGATTCCAATGCCTGAAACGGCGATAAAACCAGAGATATATCAGTAAGGGCCGTCCGCTCGCCGATGCAGGAGGATAACTCCGCCAAAATGGGAGAAATCTCTGTGCGGGGACGGAGATGCTGAAGCATCCGGCTCTGGCGAGTCAGCGTCAAAAGCCGCGCCTCCAGTTTGCGGGCCAGTTCCACCTTCTGCAGCCCCTGTTCATAGGAATTGCAAAGAGAATCCAGATCCGCATAGGCCCTCGATATAATCCCGCCGGCAATCAGGTTTCCGATTATCCAAAACCCCGTTATAATCAGAATCGCCATATAGCGGCGGTAATACCAGAGCCGCCGCCGGCGGTTATCGTGATACCAGGATGGAATAAAATCGATCTCTTTCATACCTTCACCGCGCACTCGGCCGACTCCAGCTGCTGAAGCCCGCTTATTTTCCACCCTTTCAGCGCCAGTCCGACCGCCACGGCCCACTCACACATCTGCGGATTGGGACGGCGGTCAAAGGACACCCGGCTCAGATCAAACCCGCGCAGGGGTTCGGCCACATGAATTTCCATATTCAACTGACGCTGCAGCGACTCCATCAGGGCCCTCTCATACAGATTGCCCCCTGCAAAAACAACCTCTGAAGGCCGCTCGCCCCGGAATGTCACCGCGTAATATTTAAAGCACAGCGAAATCTCTCGGGCCAGATTTTCAATCGTCTGACTCATCGCCGCCATCACGGAACGGCGGGTAAAAGAATCCGCCGTTTCCGTTCCCGGCTCGCGCAGTTTGCTGCACAGTTGAACCACTTCCGCATGAGGAAGCCCCAGCTTTTCAGCCACATTTCCAGTCAGTTGGCTTTCTCCCTGCGGAATCTGCTTGACCAGGGCGATGGTTGCGCCTTTTCCGATGATTACCGTGGTAAACTGCACCCCCAGATTGACCAGCACACTGACAACCTCCCGGTCTTCCTGGCGGCGAAGAGTTCGCTGAAAACTGCGGAATAAAGCGATCGGCATAGCGTCCACGGCGACCGGATCAAGACCCGCCTCTTCCAGCAGCGAGATATGCTCTCCAAGATAGCTGCGGTTCATCCCAAAGAAAATGACTTCATTCTTCATCTCCCCTCCCTGGTACACACTGCCGGCGATGCAGTAGCGGATTTCATCCTTGTCCGGATCCAGCCCGAACCGCTGGGCCACATCTCCATATAAAAGCTCGTCGATCCGCTCGGCTTCCGTTGAATCCAGACGCAAGCTCTTGATCTTCAGACTGTCGCCCGGAAGACAGGATATAACTTCCCGCCCGATAAAACGGCCGCGGCTGAACATGTTGCCGATTACCTGCACGAGCGCCTCCCGGTAGCCGGGGCTGCCCGGAGCCGGCTCGGCGCTCAGCGTTTCCTGCTCAGCGCCTTCGACTCGAATAATCTCATCGACACAGGACAGCTGGATCATCCGCACGCAGTCGCGACCGATGTCGATCCCGATCGGACGGCTTCTGCTTCCTTTCAGCAAATCATAAAAAAAACGTTTCATCGGGCTCATTTCAGTTAAGGAGTTATGGTTACATATCCGGTCATTGGCTCAATATTCACTTTCAGCGTAAAGGCGTCGGCCTTCAAAACGATACAGCCGCTGTCGGTCAGCCGGTTGTCCGGATCTGCGGTTGTTCCGCTATAGGGAGTGCCCAGGTAATCAAAGGTCACCGCGTCCCCGTTCAAATTGGTACTGACAATATCAACCCGTCCCACCCTTCGGTCGGCGGTCAGGTTTTCAACAAACAAGCCCTGTCGAAGAGGATGAGCAATCGCATCTTCGTTGACATCCTGAACCTGATACGATTCCGACGCAGGGGCAAAAACGACGGTGTATTTTTTCTGATGCGTAATGGCCAGACCCTTGGCATAATCCAGGTCCGCCGCGATCTTATTGGCCGCCGAACGCACCTGCATATCCGCTCCGGTACTGAAAACGGGAATCGCCACCAGCGAAGCGATCGCCAAAATCGCAATCACAATAATCAGCTCCACCAGCGTAAACCCGCACCAGGCTCTGGTTGGTCTTGTCGCTTGTCTGTTCATAGTCACACCTTCCGATTTCCGAGACCTTCTGGGCCTCTGCTCTGTACAGACTCTGTTTGTGTATTCGTCCGGCGGCCGGATTGGCTTAACCGGCCTTCAAACGCGATTTTTTTGAAAACCAGCCGCCGTTACAAACTCGAAAATCATATCGTTTTTCCGGCGTATAATCGGACCTCAAACCGCCCCTTCCGCTGCTCCGGCACGTCCGCTTTTTCTCCGATCTGCACGCAAAATCGGCATAACCCCTACACCCCGAACCTGCATACAGACAAACCCGCCTCTGGGATTGCCGGAAGCGGGATTCAGAAAAAATTGAAATTTTTGCGTCGAACGTCTGGCCATACTCCTTATCGGACCTTACCGATGTACCGAAATATAGCAGGCCCGCGCCTCCTGAGGATCGTGAAAAAGATTTCCATAGACAATGCTTTCGGCCAGCACATCGCTGCCGCGCTGCTTATAAGCCCGGCACATAACCGGATACAGATACGTAAACTCATTGGGATCGGCGCCGGCTGTTGCCGTTGCGGCCCCAATCATCAATTCACAATGAAAATCCGACTCCAGCCCGTCAAATACCGCCGGCCCCGACCAGGGCGCAAAAGGAACGGCGCTGTCGGGTCCGGCCGCCATCGCCCGAGCGCACTGAAGACCCGAATACGCCAGCCAGTCGGTTTGAATCTTCAAAGACAGATTCCTCCCGCAAGCCAGATTCATATCCGTTCGGGCCAGCACCCCCAGCGAGATGACCGATATCGCCATAACGACAAACAGCACCGTCACCAGCACACCCCCGCGATGCCTTTGTTTTTGTCTGTTTCTCATAAAGACCTCCGGCTCCTACAGCGAGTCCATCCAATCGCTGATATCCGCACGCACGCGGGCACAAATCTGATAATCCCGCCGGCCGCTTTCCGCAGGCAGACTAAACCGCACGATGACATACCGCCGACCCTGCTCGGAAAACTCCATTTGACTGCTGTCTTTGACCAAAGGAACAAGAACCTTCGACGAAGAAGCCAGGATCGCCGATTTGGCGCCGCCCTGGATAACCTCCGATGCCGTAACCGGCGTATCCAGCCCTTGACAGGTCAGCAGATCGATCCGCTTGCCCGCCGTATTAATTATCAGATACGCCAGTTCGCCGGCCTCGATCCGTCGGTTGCCGTTGGCATCGCCCTTCCAGATCGCCAGATCCCCATCCGAAGTCATCCAGACCGCCAGACTATTGTGAATCAGTTCGGGAATCCGCACCGACACAAAGCGAAGCATGGCCTGGTGGCCCATCATCAGATCCGTTACTTCCTGACCCCTGCCCAGCGCAAACGAAAGCGTCCCCGCGGCCAAAAGAATAAACCCGCAGATGAGCATGCCCATCACCAGCTCAATCAGCGTAAATCCTCCCTGATTGCGTCGTCCGGCAAGTCGATTTGACATCTTAAGGTCCGATCAGAGAATACAATTTCAACATCTGCCTCCCGTCGCAGGTGACCGTCACCGTCGCCCAAATCATATCCATCCCGCTCGCGGCGGCCGTCTGGCAGCGCACCGACCGGCCAAACCGCTTATACACCGGATCGGCGAACAAAGACCCCGTTGCGTTTCGCACCTGACCGGCTGGTTCGCTATACCCATCCCAGGTCCCAACCACTGCCGCAAAGTCGGTATTCTGGATCTGCTCCATCAGATCGGAGCCCAGTTTGGCCGCGAGGATCTGCCCGCTGGCCTCTTTCTGCGCCTGGGCGGCCGCCGTAAAAGGCAAAAGAATCCCCCCGGCCGCAAGGGCCAGGATGACCATAGCCACCAGCGATTCAAGCAGTGTAAAACCCTTGATTGGACGTCCTCGTTTCATCTTCTGATTTTCGTCGCTTGTATTCCCGCGCCCTGTCTTTCATTCCTGCCGAAACGGGAATTAATTCTTTGTAATTTACTGGCTCAAACGCCTTAAAAGGCCGCATGATATGAACTGTCGCACGCCGCAAAATGACCCGTAGCCGCGTTAAACCACCAGCCCGTGCCTTCCTCGCCCACAGGCGTCGCGTTGGGGTCGCAGACCACCGTCACAAGACCCGCCGTCTCCCGACTCGCAAAGGGATTGGCGGGAATGGCCTTCAGATAAGGCCCCCGGCCCTGTGCGTCCCGACTGGTCAGGCACGCGGCAAACTCCTGCCCGCCGGCCCGTCCCTGGCCCGTCAGAACAGGCAAGGCCCCATCGTGCTCGGCCTGATAGACCGCAATAGAGGCGCGCACCCGCTGAAGACAATCCGACAACACGCCAACTCGGCCTTCTTCCTGGGCCTGACTGATCCGGGGCGTAATGCCTACCGCCGCCGAAAGCAGAATCAGACCGATCATCGCCCCTTCAAACAATCGAATTAAAGGACTGGTCATTTCCTTACCTCGCTCTAATCGGTATCGAGTTCGTTTGTCCATTTTCAGTCCCCCCAACTTGACAAATGAGAACCCCGAACGACCGAAAAAAAAGCCGATCGACCCCCGAGTTTTTTCGTAAGGCCGATCGGCTGTGAATGGCTGTTTACACTTGATATTCAGGACTTATTGCTGGGCGTCGCCGCTTTCCTGAAGTTTCGTTACAACATCTGCATTGGTCACGTCGGCTATACCAATCCAGATGGCGCCTGTGTCCTCATCATAGACCCAACCTATACCGGCTGCATCAGCAACAGCAAGTGTATCTGAGTCGTTCCAGGGATTCTTGGGAACCCGCTGCATATAGGGACCAAATGCCTGCTCGTCTTGACCAGGTGCAGCACCCAAAGAATTCGTTTTCGTTGTCATCTGCGTTGCAAATTCATCCAGCGCAGGAGCATCGTCATTGTGCTGAATCTTGTACAGTTCGATCTGCGACCTCATGCTCTGCAGCGTAGTACGGCAGCTGCTCAGTTTGGACTGTGTGCTGGCGTCGGTAAACTGAGGAATTACGATTGCGGCCAGAATACCCAAAATCACGACCACAATCAGAATTTCGACCAGCGTAAACCCTTTTCTTGCTTTCATGGTAATACTCCTTTTCTTTCTTGTACCTTACTGTTTCGGTATCGGTTACGGTTT
>JAKJEN010000250.1 GCA_022705405.1 Planctomycetota bacterium
CATCGCAAGCCAGTCGCCCGGAAGCATGATTTTTTTGATTTTCTTAAAGTGGGCCGGCTCGTTTTCCATCACCCACTTGAGTTTACTTGCAGTAAAGTTTCCCGGATAGTTCAGCAACTCTTTCAAACATCGCTGAGGCCCCAAATCATCGGCGGCCTTATTTCCGATGGGCACGGCTCGGCTGTCGCACCAGATTATTGAGGGTCGAATCACATTCATCGAGCTGTCAACACAGACCAAACCGTGCATCTGATAGGTGATGCCGATGGCCTTAATATCTCTCGGATCGACGGCAGATTTTTGCAGTACCTCAGCCGTGGCGGCTTTCAGATTAGTCCACCAGTCCTGCGGATTTTGCTGTGCCCAACCAGGATAGGGGGCCTCTATGGCCATTTCTTTTTTAGGGGCTATGGCAGAAGCGGCTATTTTTCCGGTTTGGACATCTAACAAGGTGGCCTTAATAGAAGAGGTGCCGGAGTCATAACCAAGTAAATACATATGATTTATCTCCTCTACAAATTATTCAGTAATCGATTACTTGCAGACATTATATAAATTCGGAGTCCGGTTTCAAGTTTTTGATTTTGAAGATTCTTTAAAAAGCCGAAACTTTGTTGCTGAGACTGATTTGAGCGGCTTGATTATCAAATGACTCAGGATATGTACTTTATTCATAAGCTGTTGCGCAAAATTGTTTTTTTTTGAGCGCGATATTATCTTGTGTGTAAAGGTTAAAATAGCGAAAATATATAGTGTAGAAGCATAAAGACTTAACGTATCTGAGAGGGGCAGTCTAAAGTCAGATAATAAAAAGAGGAAAGGGTTCTGGATGAACAAGGTTGCATATCTTTTTCTAATTATTTTAGGTTCTTCTTTGACCTGCAATGCCGCCGATGGTTTTGGGCAATACACAACAGGCGGAGCCGGAGGAACGACGGTGACAGTTGACAACGGGGCGGATTTTATGACGTATGTCCAAACGGTAAATACCCCGTACATTATCCAAGTTTCAGGAACCATTGAACTGGCGGATGCCGATAAAGGTAGAGTTCGTATTCAATCCAACAAGACAATCCGGGGCATCGGCGAAAACCCGACGATCATCGGAAGTTTAGGATTTAAGAACGACTGTTCAAATGTCATCATCGAAAGGTTGACCATTACCTGCCCCAAGGGCTATACGAGTGAAGAAGACGCAATCAGCGTGAAAGAGCGGATCACCAACGTCTTTATTACAAAATGTACTATTTATGACAGTTGGGACGGCTGTGTGGATATTACCCGCCGGTCTGACTGGGTTACAGTTTCCTGGTGCAAATTTTATTTTACCGCCCGCAATGATAACAATGACCGCGTTAGTTTGGTCGGCAATACCAACAGCAGCGGCGATGAAGGGACTCTGCATGTGACTTTTCATCATAACTGGTTTGGACAATACTGCATGCAGCGGATCCCGTCCTTACGTTATGGACGAGGGCATATCTATAATAACTATTACCATTGTCCGGGAAATATTTATTGCATATGGTCGCGGATTCAGGCGGAGGCATTGGTCGAAAATAACTATTTTAAAGAAGTCAAAGAACCTTATGTGAACAATCGAGATGGCGAACCGGTTGAACGTTGGGGTAAGATTTGCGCCTCCGGCAATATCCTCGATAACTGTACGGGTACAGTACATCCGGGGAACGACGCAGTCTTTACGCTTCCTTATGCCTATACCCTTACCGATACAGCCCTTGTGCCCATGCTGGTTCAATGGGGAGCTGGGGCCGATGGCAAGGATGGCCCGCCTCCGCACTGGATGTTCGGAATGTACGGCGACTTTGATCTGAGCGGTTTTGTGGATAATGACGATTTTTCGACTCTGGCCGGATATTGGCTTGCCACTGAAGGAATTGAGGATGCCGATTATTATGCTGATGGGATCGTGGATTTAAATGAACTGGCCCTGTTTGCCGCCAATTGGATGTACATTCCTCCTGATACTGAGCCGCCGGCGGCTCCGGCCGATTTGTGGGCTCGGGGAGAAAATGCGCAAGTATCTTTGCGTTGGGCAGGCAGCGCTGAAGCGGATCTGGCCGGCTACAATATCTATCGCTCTACGATTTCCGGCAGCGGATTTATAAAACTCAATAGTTCGCTTCTTCAAAGCCCTCAATACGTAGATACGACGGCGTCTAACGGAACTCTGTATTACTATACGGTCACAGCTGCAGATTTAAGCGAAAATGAATCTGATAATTCAATTCAGGCATGTGCCCTGCCGGACTCGGCGGCTGACAATATTATTCTTCAGGAAAATGCCGTCGGTTTTTGCGGCGTTGAAGGAATTGTGGACCTGGGAAAGCATACCGGATTTACCGGCGTCGGTTTTTTGGATACAACCAACGCTGACGGCGCCGGCATAGACTGGAAGATCAATGCGGCTGCTTCGGGCGTCTACACTTTGACATGGCGTTATGCCAACGGTTCCGCTGACCGCTCCAGCCGGTTGCTTATTAACGGCGCTGAAGAAATATCGAACATCAATTTCGCCGCTACA
>JAKJEN010000251.1 GCA_022705405.1 Planctomycetota bacterium
TCAAATACAGTCATGAAAAACCTGTTATCCGCCGCCTGGAAAAACTCCTCGCGGCCTAAAATCGGTCAGTTTGAGTTAGTTTGATCCTTTACAATTTACGATTCATCTCATGTCTAACTACATCAGCTCTTGTGCACAGGCGGTTCTGCTAAATTTCGGATAAATCGAGTATTAACTAAATTGCTATTTAACGCACCGTTGTTTCCGGCGGTCCCATATGGCCGGCCGGGGCATTGCCGATGACAATCTTATCGATAACAACCCCGGCATCAACCAT
The DNA here is from genome assembly GCA_022705405.1 of Planctomycetota bacterium. GTDB lineage: Bacteria > Planctomycetota > Phycisphaerae > Sedimentisphaerales > Anaerohalosphaeraceae > JAHDQI01. Next base: position 278 of record JAKJEN010000251.1, read on the forward strand.
CCAGATTTTTAGTGTATGCCGGCCGGCAGCAGAAACGGTGTGGGTACTTTCAGAGACCGCCGCTCCCTGCAGTACATTAACCGTCCATTGAGAACTCCACTCGGCCGTATCATATCCGATAATCTGCGGAGTTTGCTCGTCGAACGCGACGGCATATCGCAAGCCGTGTTCCGAAGTAATCGCATGGGTTGGGATGCAGTACACTTTCACTTTTTGCACACCGGCATCCCAGAGGTAAACCTGATATTCAAGGCAGGGGCTGTTGGCCTGAACATCTGAAATATGGGTTCTGCTGGGTACCGTGGTCGGGAAAACAGCCATCGTATCCCCGCTCCGGCCCAGCGTTTTGATGGTTTCCCAATTTGCCCCGCTTCCGGCTGTTTTGCGGCTGTAGTGTTCGGCTTCGATACTGACAAATCCATTGGACTGAACAAAACCTTTCCATTCCTCAGGGCGGGGGGATTCGGGATTAAACGCCGCAAGATGGACGGCAAGGGTTCTGCCCGCTCCGCTGATTTCGATACTCCCGCTGCTTTCCCCCAACGGAACCTGAGCCCAATCCAGACTTACCCAGATTCGATCCTGCCCCTTTACAGTCCCGCTTGTCTGCTCCAGCCGTATCCAGCCGGCGGAAGGTACGGCCGCCCAGACAAACTCGGTATCTCCCTTGTTGAAAATATCAATAAAATGCCTGTTTTTCGTAAACACATCAAAGGTCGGAAGAGAGGAAGCAGTCGGAACCTCGCTGGTTTGGCCTTCGACAATAACGCCCATCGAGGAACCGCTGACCGGCTCAACCGTACCGACAGAAGGCATTTCAAACACAGCCAGACCCCGCGGCTTGCAGCTCATGATATGTCGCCACTTGCCGTTGGCCGTCTTGTTGTTGTAATAGTCCGTCTCTGCAAGAATCTGATTGTAGGCGGCTTCGGCCATCGCTGCATACTCGTTGGCGCTGACGCGCCCCTGGCTTGCATACGCGACGCTCTTTTTGGCATACAGGATTTTCTGATTCATCAGACTGGCCCCTCGGATGGGGTAAAGAATCGTCTGGTAAAAAGCATCCCGGAAAATCGCCGGCAGGGACTGATAAATCGCATCAGCCCGCGCTTCCAGGTCTTTATAGGCCTCAATCCGCCGCTGCGCCTCATCCCCATAATGAATCAGACTGAATTCCTCGCCGGAGGCATAGGTGGCCATGTGTTCCGGTTTTCGTGTCTGCCCAAGGCGGTAGTAGTCCGCCAGAATCTCAGCAATCTGTTCTTTGTATTCCGGCCCAAACTGACGCCGCGCCCACTGCTCCAGATACGTTTGAATATTGGTATGGTCATACTGCTCAATATCCCAGGCCATTCGAAGGGCGAACTCCATGCAGATTTCGGCTGGTTTAATATCCCCAACATTGAAAATCCACACCCGGTCTGCCGTATAATCATAGGCCTTTTTCATCTCCTCCCAAATCAATGCCGGCGGTGTCGAACAAAGCCACAGATAATCATGCGGGCTGCCCCAATAAGAAAGGTGATAATACACGCCCGACCTGCCGCCGCGCCCCCGTTCCGCCGAATTGGAAAGACGTCGGATGTACCCATGATTGTCATCCGGCCAGACAAGCGTAATATCATCGGGAACCTGCATATTCAGGTTATACAAGTCCAGCACCTCTTTATAGGGACAGAATATCTGCGGCACAGTCCGCGGGTCCGGATGCACCCACTCGGCCAGCATCTGCCGCTGGGCTGGAAAAATCTGTCCCTGCATGATTTGCACTTTTTGACCGTTGCTGGCCCCCGAACACGGCATGCCGCTGTCATGGATTCCCCGCATCCCTGTGGTATAGATGTTCTCGTAAGGGGCATTGGTCTTGACGCGTTCTTCCCAGTATTCGGTTATTTTTGCGCTGTTGGTGCACCAGTCCCAATTTCCCCGGCTGCTGCCGTCCGAAGGACTCCAGCGATTCCATTCCCAGACATTGTTGCGAAGCATCTGCTCGCAATGGGACGACCCCATCACAATAGCGTATTGCTCGGCAATGACCTTGTTGTCTTCAAAGGCATTGAACGCCTTGGTGCAGTCATGCATAGCCGGCCACAGATGGTTGGCTTTCAGACGCAGCAGCA
>JAKJEN010000252.1 GCA_022705405.1 Planctomycetota bacterium
ATTCTGCAAAGGCCATTGCGGAACTGCGACAGCTGGGCATCAAAGACCTGATCATGCTGACCGGAGACAATCAGATCACTGCCGAAGCCGTCGCAAACGAGGCCGGGCTGGATCACTTTGAGGCCAATCTGCTGCCGGAAGACAAGGTGAATATCCTCGAAAAAGCCTTGCATCAACCCAACCGCAAAGGGAAAATCGCTTTTGTCGGCGATGGAGTAAATGATGCTCCGGTGCTGACCCGGGCAGATATCGGCATATCCATGGGCAGTCTGGGCTCGGATGCCGCCATTGAAACCGCCGACATCGTTATCATGAATGATTCCCTGGCAAAAATCCCGGAAGTCCTCCGCCTGGCGCGCAAAAACCGCAGCATCCTCCTGCAGAATATCATCTTTGCCCTGGGAATCAAAATTGCCTTTATGGCCTTCGGCATAGCCGGCCAAACCTCCCTCTGGGAAGCCGTTTTTGCCGATATGGGCGTGGCTCTGATCGCCATCTTCAATGCCACTAGAATGCTTGAAAAGTGATGCTTTTTAACAACGAAAAGACACAAAAAGGGGCGAATATTTTATTGCAGGGATGAGAAGTCCGGTTTGTAGACGATGGATGCCGGGATGGTTTCTTGTTGCAGGAACATTAGCATATAAATAGGCAAATAAATAATTTTGTCTGTGATTTTCACATTGTCATTGTGAAACACATAGCCCAGCGGAATGGCATAGTCAGGATTGCCAAGAAGATTATCTAAAGCTGCATGACGCATATAGTTCTTACCGGATTTTATTTCCAGAGGGAGGACTTTTCCGCCCTGTTCAACCAGAAAATCAATTTCGCCCTGTTTTTTGCTGTTGAAATAGTACAGGTCGAAGCCATGCGCTTTTAATTCCTGCGCGGTGACATTCTCATAGATGGAGCCAAAGTTGATCGATACATCGCCAGTAAGAATTTTTATCTGGATATCATTCATGCACATAGACACCAGCAAACCAACGTCGCCGAGAAATAATTTGAACAAATTGGTCGATTTTGACATCATCAGCGGAACAAGCGGTTCGGAGACGCAATAGGCCGGCAAGGCAACGCCGGCATCCCGTAACCAGAGAAAACTATGGCTGTAACGCGAAAATTTGAAGTTTTCATTCAGTTTTTTTAGAATGAAGCGCTTGTTCCTGCTATTCAATTCGCTTGGGATCAAAGCGAAAATTTCTTCCAGGTAGAGTTTATTTTCCTGGTCGTATTTGGCAATGTCACGCCGGTACAAGCTGACGATGGCTCGCTGCTCATCGAGGACTTGGCGGAGATCATTGCTTGCCAAGTATTTTGCAATAACCGCAGGCATTCCTCCTACAATCAGATAAAGTTTGAACAATTCGAGCATTTTCGCGTGGATGACCGGATCGACTTCCGTATGATTTTCATATGCTGAACGCAGGGCATTCATGACGTTTGCAGACACCTTGTGTGCATTCGCAAATTCCTCAAAATCCATTGGGTACATGTTGACAATATCCAAGTAGCCCACGGGGAGGGAACGGATGTCCTTTAAGTCGATGCCGAGCAATGAGCCACTGAGGATATAGCTGTAACGTCCATCTTCGACAAGAAACTTAATGGCGGTTAAGATGTCGGGGCATTCCTGTATTTCATCGAGAAAGATGATCGTGTTGCCAGGCAGCAGCGGGGATTTGCTGACCGCCGAAATGCGCAATAGCAGATTTTCCGCGTCAGTGCACTCTTTGAATAACAACTGCAGCTTCGCATTCTCATAAAAATTAATTTCGACAAAAGATTTGAACGCCGTTTTAGCGAAATTCCGAATAATATAGGTTTTGCCAACTTGGCGGGCCCCAGTGATCAACAGAGCTTTCCGCTGGTTGCTGGCAAAAAAACTCGTTAATTTAGCACTGATCTTACGTTGCAGCATCGATGTCACCCCTTCAATTTGATCCTCCTATTACTATATGGCATGCAGAGTCTTTCGCAAACTGAAACAAGCTGACTTGCCCGTTTATCCAATATTTTTTTTGCTTTTTTGTCCGTTTTTTCAATGATAAATATATGTATTTTGTCCGTTTTTCCAATATGAATCAAGGTGTCTTGGCAGTCAATGCCGTTCTGAAAGTAATGCGTCAGCAAAGCTGGGTGGCAGTGGTATTTTTTTACAACGAAAGACACTAAGGGCCCGAAAAATTTCATGGGATGAACAACGCATTCCCGCAGTCAAAGCCGCTTCCTATGAAATTTTTTCGTACTACTATCCCTCAAAATCTTGTTTTTCCTGAAAGATTTTTTTGCAATGGAAACAGACTGGACACGGACTAAACACGGACGGGACACGGACTAAACACGGACAAATACGGGAACGGGGATATCCCATAAAGTC
>JAKJEN010000253.1 GCA_022705405.1 Planctomycetota bacterium
AAACACTTATCGGCATGTGAGGCTGTTTTTGTTTAATGATTTTCATCGGCATAAAAACGTAAATCGGTCAGTTTGAGAATCTTATTCGTTTCAGGAATAATTGCTGGGAAATAAATCCCGTTGATTAAAACGATCTCTAAATGGCAGTATTTTCAATTTGTCAGGCCGGCGATGGCGGCGCCGACCAAAGTGGCGTTATCGACACTGACGATCTCAGCATAGATCTGCCGTTTGTCCTCAAGGTTTTGTTTAAGATAGAACTCGACGCGGGATTTGAGATTTTTTAATTTAAAAAATGTGGTGCCTTCGGCAACCATGCAGATCGGACAGGTGGGGTCTGTTCCCTGTCCGGTTCGGACAGCCATAGCAGCCAGATTCACGGCCGACAGTTTGGCCGCCCGCTCGGTAAGCCGGTCGGCCAGAAAATAAAGCGTTTGCGGATCATTTGCGCCGCCTTCGCGGACGGCTCGAGCCAGCGGATTGGCTCCGTAGGGGTGGTCCATATACTCGCTGACCTGCTTTGTGCTCAGATCTGGCACAGCCAACAGTGCGGCGGCCGCAGAGGGCGTAAAAAGCCCATCCTTGGCGGCTCGGCGAATTGTCCAAAGAATCAGCGGGCCCAGATATGCGCCGGAGATCATCTTTTCGAACTTTTGCATGCCGGGATTGATGGTGGATTTGTCAAAGGCGACGTCGATTTTACCTCTGTGGCAGCGGGCAAAGCCGCCGGACTCGGTGTTGATGATCTGGCTTTTGTCCGGGTCCAGATCTTTGTTCCCGGCGATAGCGGCGTTCTTTTCGATGTAAGCGCAGTTGGTGCCGGTTCCGAGGATGAATCCGATATAGCTGGAGAAGGTTCGATTTTTGTAGCCGCGGCCTGCCAGGAGCGTGGCGACGGTATCATTGAGAATTACGATATGGCGGTCGCCTCCGAGGTTTGCTGCGGCAAGGGCTTTGTTAAGCCCTTTGCCGATGAATTGGCCGATGACGCCGGGGGCCTTGATTTCTTTGGAAAACCGAATGAGCCGGCCGTCTTTGCTGGGGAACATCTGGGTGGGATACGAAAAGCAGAAGCCAATTTCGCTCGCTGCCGCAGCGACATCACGAAAATAGTCAGCCATGATTGCAAAGAACTCTTCACAGGAAACCTCTTTTTCGACGCCGGGCATGGCAAACAGCCGCAGGTTTTCGATAATCGGGCGTTTTTTGTCGTCAAAGACAACGGTGGCAACACGAAAATTGGTACCGCCGGCATCGGCTACGATAACTGGTCGGCCGGAGGGAACCTCGGCTTCCACATCGATGTAGGTCGGAATCATTTCCAGAGAACTGGCGCGGCCGGTCAGACCTTTGCGCATTTGCTCGAGGAGACGGTCCACATTCTCGTCAAAATGAATATCCAGAACATCCATTTCGTAGCCGCGTAGAAAAAGGATAACCCGCCGGCGAATTTTTTTCATAATTTCTCCTGTCTTCATTTATCTGTCCTGCTAAGTTGATCGATTATTCCAGGTATGTTTTCAGGGTGTTTGTGAGATTTTTGCAGAGGGCGATGAAGTCGAGGCCCCGCCGGCTCCCTGATTGACTGGCGGCCGATCTCATTCAGTCCTCGTATCCGTCGGGATGGTTGATGTGAAATTTCCATGCGCTTTGGACGATGGTTTCCAGATCGGTAAATTGCGTTTTCCAGCCAAGCTGACTGCGGGCTTTGGAGGCGTCGGCGGTCAGAACAGGCGGATCGCCAGGGCGGCGGTCTGCTTCGATAATCTGAAACGACCTGCCGGAGACTCTGACGACAGTATCAATGACCTGGCGAACCGAATAGCCGGCGCCGTTGCCGAGATTAAAGACCAGTTCGATTTCATGATCAAGTTTTTCAAGCGCCAGCAGATGAGCGCGGCACAAATCCTCAACGTGGATATAGTCGCGGATACAGGTGCCGTCCGGGGTTGGGTAATCAACGCCGTAGATTTTAACAGAATCGCGGCGGCCCATCGCCGCCTGGATGATCAATGGAATCAGGTGCGATTCAGGGCGGTGATCTTCGCCGAGGGTGTCCTCAAAACCGGCGCCGCAGGCGTTAAAGTAGCGAAGCGCCGCATAGCGGAGGCGACCGGTTTGGCTTTGAAAATGACACATCCGCTCCACAGCCCATTTGGTTTCTCCGTACGGATTGATCGGCCGTTTGGGGGCTGTTTCACTGATCGGAGTGATTTCTGGCAATCCATAGACCGCAGCGGTGCTGCTAAAGACGAATTGGCTGACATCGGCGGTTTCCATCGCTTCCAGCAGAGACCGCGTGCGGGAGACGTTGTTTTCATAGTAGCTCAGCGGCTTCTGGACCGACTCTCCGACTTCAATAAAGGCGGCAAAG
>JAKJEN010000254.1 GCA_022705405.1 Planctomycetota bacterium
CCTACTATTTTGGCTTGGGTGTGTACTGCACAGGGATCCGCCAGGGTGTTGCGGGCATACAGACTGCCTGGGGCGACATACTGCATATAAGCCATCTCGGGGACAAAGGAATTGTCGATGTCAATCGCTGCTGATTTATCGACGGGATTCGGATTAACCAGACGAATATACAGCGTTTGTTCATCTTCGGACAATACCGACACCACATTCAGACTTGTATCCGATCCAGTCATGAGAACCCGTTTGGGCGCGTAATGGTCATACCACAGTTTCATCACCACATAATTAGGAGCTGCAAACCAGCCGGTATGATCAAAATTGATAAACGCATTATCCCAGCCGGTTGCGGAGGTATGCCGCAGAAACAGGGCCGGTCCGCCGATTTCAAACACATCTCCGGTCCGTTCAAACCCATTGAGCAGTCCGCCGGCATACAGCCCCGTTCGCCAGTCTGTACTCTGGGCGTTCCACTCCGACATATAAATCTTTACATTGGGGTTGGACGAAGCAGCGATATACGCCCCAAGAGTTTTGATGTAGTTTTCAAACCAGAGAGGCCCCGAAACGAAATTGTCCGGATTTTCGTAATGATGGATGCTGATATAGTCAATCAGATCCGCACAGCTGTCAAGGAGCGGATAATCCCAACCCGTATTTCCGCTTCCGCTGCCGCAGGCAATCAATTTTATCGGCACGCCCAGATCGGCCGCCTTGGCCCGCATCGCAGGAGCAAACTCCTGCACCGTCTGGATATACTTGGAAATTCCGGCTGCCCAGGTTTCGTTGTCAATCTCCCAGTAAGTCACGTTATAAGGTTCCGGGTGCCCATTGGCAGCCCGCACAGCCCCCCAGGTTGTTGTCGCCGCATCGCCGTTGCAGTATTCCATCCAGTCCAGAGCGTATTGCAGATATTCATCGGAGTTCAGCTTAAATTCGGCCGGCGCACCGCAGGCGCTGTCGAGAATGCCCGTATTGATCACCAGCAGCGGCTGTGATCCGATGACTCCGCACATTCGGATAAATTCATCCGTTCCGTAGGAGTTTGTATCCTGGTCATCCCACATATAGGCGGGATATTGACGGCGCGTATGCTGAGGCCCGATTCCATCTTTCCATAGATACAATGATGCAAAGCATCCTCCCGGCCAGCGTATAATCGGAGGATGCAGGCCCTCCACCGCCGACAGCAGATCAGGCCGAAAGCCGCCTGTGTTAAGGGCATCTTGTCCCATTAAACTGACCTGATCCAGATAAACCGTGCCGGCGCCCTGAAGGGTAATCCGCACAGAGCCCTGATTCGCAGCGGCCGTCGGGACTATCTGGAAGGGGTATTCGGCCCACGCCGATGTCGGAGCAGGCAGAATCGCCTGTCCCAGCACAGTCGTTCCATCCAGCAGCTGCACAAGAATCCCGGCCGGCAGTGAACCCTTCATCCACAGCGAACCATAATAGGTCTGCGGAATAAATTTGAAATTATCCTGCTGCAGGCTGGTTCCGCCGCTGCCGGCGACAATCTTTACACTCACGTCATCGTTCAGAGCGTCGGAATCCATCGTCGCCTGACCTGCTCCGAAAACCGTCCAGAAAGCGGCCCCGAATTCATTGCCCGGCAGCGAAGGAAGCCCGCTGAACAGAACCGCTGAAGTCGCCAAATCGGTGACCTGAATATTTCGATATCGGGCCTGAGTCGCCCAGGTTCCCAGACCGATCATTCCGGCTGTATGAGCGCCGCTCCCGTCTATATAATCAAAAATCTGATTGTTATTCAGCCATACTCGGAAGCGGTTTCCTTCGCAGCGAATACGGATTCCATACCATTGAGATCTTGTTATCTTCCCAGCGACAAAAGATGTGACCACATTGCGGTTGCCGTTGACTTCTTTTTCAATAGCGTGCTGGGTATTGCCCCAGCCGCCGAGGTTGCACCAGTAAAAATTGTCGCTGTCGGCAGCGCGGAAGAGGATCAAAAAGCCCTCATTTCCGCCGTCTTTTCTGGCCTCGAGTGTCAGTTCGTAATCCGTCCAGGCCGGATCGCCGAACTCCATGTGGATATCCGTCCCCAGACTCGATACTCCAAATTCCCGAGCCGCCGCTGGTTAATTCAAAACTGCGGTTCCAGACCAGTTCTCCCCATAGACCGCCGTTGACGGAATGATAAATATGCTCGAGAAAGTGACCGTAGATTTTTTCATCCACCCGATTTTCAATCTCTGTCGTATCCACAAAAAACGGCTGGTCAGATTTCTGTATCGACCGGCCATAGTTTTGCTCGTCATACAAAACCGTATCGACCAGCCAGTCGCCGGTCAGGGCCTGCAGATCCAGCGGGGTTTCGGTC
>JAKJEN010000255.1 GCA_022705405.1 Planctomycetota bacterium
GGCGGGGATCTCCGACCTGGCAGTCGGGCTGACGGTTGTGGCATTTGGCACCAGTCTGCCGGAACTGGCAGTAAACATATTCGCTTCTGTGGACGGAAACGCGGCTATTACAATCGGCAATATCACAGGCAGCAACATTGCCAACATTCTACTGATCCTGGGTCTGTCGGCCCTGATTTTTCCTCTGGAAGTCGGAAAAGGAACGATCTGGAAGGAGATTCCATTCAGTCTGCTGGCGGCGGCGATTTTATGGCTGATGTGCGCAGAGGCCGCCTGGCTGAGCCGAGAACCGGGTGTGCTTTCTCGAAGCGAAGGGCTGGTTCTGTTGTGTTTTTTTGTGATCTTTCTTTATTACACAGCCGGGATGCCTCCGCGGCTTACAAATCCCTCTGATCCAAATCCTGCCCTGGCGACCAAGCGGATCTTTATCAAACTTGGTCTGGGTCTGGGTCTGCTGATTGGGGGAGGAAAGCTGACGGTCAGCGGTGCCGTTGAAATGGCGCACTGGGCCGGCCTGAGCGAGGGATTTATCGCCGCCTCGCTGGTGGCCGTGGGAACAAGTCTTCCGGAGTTGGCTACCTCCGCGGCGGCCGCCTGGAAGAAGAATCCGGACATTGCCGTCGGAAATGTGGTTGGCTCCAACCTGTTTAATATCTTCTTTATCCTTGGGCTCAGCGCCGTCATCCGTCCGATTGCTGTGCCTCCGGAACTTATGCTGAGTATCTGGATGACGATTGGAGCGTCGCTGATTTTATTTGTGTGTATGTTTACCGGACAACCGCGAAGGATCGACCGATGGGAGGGAGCCCTGATGCTGGCGCTGTATGGGATGTATCTTTGGATGCAGTCTCGATAAACGGGCCTTAAGGGTTCCGTCGGTGCGGGGTCAGGGCGTTGTATTCCTTTTCGAGTTTGAGCAGATGGCGCATTTCTACTTCGGCCAGATTGTAAAGGATCTCGGCGGCTTCAGGATTGTCGGTATGGACCATCAGCTCGGCGAACATTCGGAAGGAATCTTTCTGTTTGCGCATAGCCAGTTGAAGGGCATCCGGAGCAGACATCTGACGGATCTGTGGATCCACCGGACTGGAACGGGCCTCCGCAGACTCCGGGGTCTGTTCCAGGGGAGGCACAGTGGAGCCGATCTTAAACAATTCCAGCCGAATGGCTTCAAGCTGACGAGCTTCAGCGGCAGCCAGCGCCTCAAAGATGGCCTGAGCGCCGGGATTGGAGACAGAACGGGATAAATCCAGATAAAAGCGGCGGGAGGTATCTTCACGGGCCATCGCAAATCGAAGAACTTCCTGGATGGATTGAAAACTCATCATTCCTGGTTCTCCGTCTGTTATACTGATTATATCCCAGGATTGTTCCAATGCCAGAAAGATTATATCGGAAATCGAAAAAAGATGCAGCAATATTTGTAATAGTTTTTACAAAATCAGTATTTATCCGGATGCGGAATTAGGCAGTATTCTGAAAAAACTATGGGATCGAATAAGAGAATCTTGAATTTCTCTTATTCGTTTCCAAAATAACTTTTTGATACAACAACCAATCTAACAGCCGGCGGCTATTTGACCGCCGACATCAGATTCCGCGAAATCAATGCCGGCTTTGCTCTTTCCCGAAAACAGCCGTCATTTTTTAGTCCTTACCGCTTCTTTAATCCGCTGAATGTGCCCTCTGCCCAATGCCTTGACCTCGCAGCCGAGTTCGAAGTATCGGCGAATTTTGGCATCATCGAGGATCCCGAAACAATCGATGACCGCCAGCGGTGCGCCGGCCCATTTGACGATCTGATCCGGATCAAGATTCAAATACGGCTCATGCGGGACAGCCAGAATCACGGCCTCAGCGCCTTTGAGCGCCGTAGCCAGATCGGACTGAACGCGCAGTTCAGTCAGGTGCTCCTGGTTACGGAAAAAGCGCGACCAGGAATGACCGGGGGCAGGATAGGTATCCTGACTTTCCAACTCATACCAGTGTTCCAGGTACGGATCGTGCACGCGCATTTCTGCGCCCATTTCGGTCAGTCGGCGGACAACGATTTCAGAGCCGCTGTAGCGGGTGTCGGCCACATCCTGCCGATAACTGGCCCCGCAAAGCAGAACGTTGGCGCCGGCGATGTATCGACCCATATTCCGAAGGGCGTCGCGGGTCAGCGTAGCCGCCCGCAGGCCGCGGGTATCGTTGATGTCGATGGCGGCTGTGGTGATTTTGAAGATATCATCATCAAAGCCCAGCAGATGCTTATAAGCCCAGTAGCCCAGCCCGCCATCCTTGGGCAGACAGTACCCGCCGAT
>JAKJEN010000256.1 GCA_022705405.1 Planctomycetota bacterium
GGTATTCTCCGGCGGCGATTGCGTCCGCAGGAAACAACGATCCGCCGGAAATAGTGGCCGATGAGACGGCCGGGCAGGCCCTGACGATGCTGGGGATTGCGATTCTGCATCCGGCCGAGATTTGCAATACGGCTGTGCTGGGTTTTGTGCTGTTTCGGCTGTTTGATATCGTCAAGCCATGGCCGATTCGAAAACTGGAAAAACTGCCGTCCGGCTGGGGTATTTTGGCGGACGACCTGGCGGCCGGGCTGATTGCGGCTGTCTTTGTCTTGGTTGCCATTTATTTTTGGCCAGATCTGTTCGGGTAAATTTTAGATCTCAAAACGGAATAAAATTCTTCCATGGCAGGGATGAAATTTTCAACACGGACGTGTCTATCGGAATTAAAATCCGGTATAGTTGGGGGATGCATACAAGCGACAAAAGCACAATTTTAATTACCTGTGGGCGAGGGTTGGCGGATTTGCTTCGCACAGAAGTGGAGGGCCTTGGTTTTTCGGTCGATTCATCCCATGAAACCGGGGTTGAGATCACCGGGGATATTGCCGACGCGATGCGGCTGAACCTGCATCTGCGGACGGCGTTTCATGTCCTGTATCGGCTGGCTCGGTTTGAATGTCGAGGGCCGGATCATCTCTATGCCCAGGTCAATCAAATTCCGTGGGAGGAAATCCTGCCTGTAGATGGTTATGTCTGTGTGGTCGGGCGGGTTGAAACTCCGACGATCGATAATACGATGTATGCCAATTTGAAGATCAAAGACGCCATCGTGGATCGAATGGTCCAAAAGACAGGCCGACGGCCGGATTCAGGCAAGGAACGAAATCGGGCAGTGGTGCAGGCCTACTGGAAGGGCGAGCAGTGCTGGATCTATCTGAATACCTCGGGGCAGAAGATTTCGGACCGGCAGTACCGGAGGATTCCGTGTCAGGCGCCGTTGAGGGAGTCGCTGGCGGCGGCGATTATCCTGACAGCCGGATATGACGGAAGCGTGCCGCTGGTGTGTCCGATGTGCGGAAGCGGGACCCTGCCCATTGAGGCGGCGATGATTGCCTCTCGTCGAGCGCCGGGCCTGCTGCGGTCCAATTACGGATTTATGCATACTTTGCTCTTTGATGCCGACGTCTGGTCAAAAATGCGGGCCGCGGCGCTTAAACAAAGCAAGAAACGGGGCGGCAAGGCCGAATACAAGCCGGGGAGAATTATAGCCACCGATATTGATGCATCAGTTGTGGCCGCGGCCCGACGAAATGCCCAGACGGCCGGAGTGGATCATCTGATTGAGTTTGGAGTCTGTGATTTTGCGGATACAGAGATTCCGGATGGGCCGGGGATTATCGTGATGAATCCGGAATATGGGATGCGTCTGGGAGAAGTTGAGGAATTAAAGAAGACTTACCGGCGCATTAGCGATTTTTTTAAACAGAAATGTACCGGCTATACCGGCTATATTTTTACGGGAAATCCTGAATTGAGTAAAACGGTGGCACTACGGACTAGTAGAAGAATTTCGTTTTTTAATGGCGACATAGAATGTCGTCTGCTCAAATATGAGCTCTACAGCGGCACTCGAAAACATTGTAAGGATAAAACTTGCAAAGATACACCACAAGAATCACCGTGATAGTAAGTTGTTAATAAAGATATAATGTATATCTATAATAAACTATATAAAAAAAGAAAAATTAAAAAAATTCACTTTAAAAGTTAGATCTAACTAACTATATTTGATGTATCTAATTTTATAAGATTGTATGGAAATGCAGAAAACCGAAAATTTAAGCGCCTCTCTTGAAGACTATCTTGAGGCGATCTATAATCTCTTGAAAGGCAAAGGCATTGCCCGCAGCAAAGATATAGCCGACCGATTGGGGGTGACAAGGGCCTCGGTGACCAGCGCACTTCGAAATCTGGCACAAAAGGGTCTGATTCATTATAAACCCTATGGATTTATTACGTTGACGGAAAAAGGCATTCGTTCGGCGGCTCGGATTGCAAGGCGTCACCGGGTATTGCATTCCTTTTTTACAGACATTCTTGGTCTGGAAGAGGATATGTCGCAAAAGCGGCCTGTCGGGCTGAACATACGCTTGGATCGGAGATTATCAATCGCCTGACTGTGTTTATCGACTTTATTAATAGACAAGACACTCAAGGCAAAGCCCTGGCCGCCGAATTTGAGGTCTTTCGTCTGCAAAAAATAGAAGAAAACAAAGAGTCCGCCGGAAAATATATGGCGGACTGAGGATCTGCACACAATGAATTGCCCTGCTGAGAAAAAAGTAAGTTTGCTTTCG
>JAKJEN010000257.1 GCA_022705405.1 Planctomycetota bacterium
TTTACAATCTCGACAATATAGTCAATAGCGGCGCCGACCGTTTGAATCTTCTCGGCCTCTTCATCCGGAATGCTCATATCAAACTCGTCCTCAAATTCCATGACCAGTTCAACGGTATCCAGAGAATCCGCGTTGAGATCGTTGATAAAGGATGTTTCACGAGTGATTTCGGACTTGTCCACACCCATCTGCTCGCTTACGATTTCAATCACTTTGGTTTCAATTGCCTGAACGTCCATATCCGCACTCACTAATTGACTCCTTACTTTGTAAGTATCTGTCTATTCTATATTTTCAATCCGTTTATCCCTGTTTTCTGGGTTTTTGGCGGTAATATACCGATCCTGAAAACCCTTTTCAATCCTTTTTTTATCAAAATTCTTACATTGCCATCCCGCCGTCGACGCACAGGACCTGCCCGGTAATATAGCCGGCCTGTTCGCACGCCAGAAAAGCCACGGCTTGGGCAACTTCTTCGGGCTTACCGAACCGCTTGATCGGAATTACGGCCAAAGCTCCTTCTTTAACCGCATCGGGGAGTACCTGGGTCATATCGGTCATAATAAAACCGGGGGCAATGCAGTTGGCGGTGACGTTTTTTTTGCCTACCTCGCGGGCGATGGATTTGGTCATTCCAATCAGTCCGGCCTTGCTGGCGGCATAATTGGCCGATCCGGCCTGCCCCATCACTCCGGCGACCGAACTGATATTGATGATCCGGCCAAATTTGTTGCGAATCATAGAACGAGCCGCCACCCGGGTTGCGGTAAAGGCCGCCCGGAGATTAACCGCCATTACCTTGTCAAAGTCCTCATCGTCCATCTGGATCATAAGCCGATCGCGGGTGATTCCGGCATTATTGACCAGAATCCCGATTCCGCCGTGTTCTTCAGCCAACTCTTCAAGAATTTTGGTCAAGACATCGGTTTTTGTAATATCCACGACTTTTGTAATAACTGAAAAACCGGCTTCCTGAACTGCTTTTTCGAGTTCCTTTAACTGTTCGGCATTAAGATCCAAACCGGCGACTTTGCGTCCCTGTTTAAGCAGTTCAAGGACAATCGCTCGTCCGATGCCTCGGGCCGCTCCGGTGACCACCGCTAACCGTTGTTCCGCCATAGATTATGTCTCCCTTTGTAAAACCGAATTCCAATATTAAGGGCTTGCCAGACCGCTAAGCGATTCGGCAGAACTGATATTGATTACCCTTGCCTTTCTGTTGATTCGCTTCATCAATCCGGTTAAAACCCGACCCGGCCCGATCTCATAAAACTCCTGCACCCCTTCGGCTAATAACCTTTCCATACACTTTTGCCAAAGGATGGGTTCTATCAATTGGCGCGTCAAGCCCTTGCGTACTGAATCTGAAGATTTATAGTATTCTGCGTCTATATTTGCAATAACTTTAATTGAGGAGGGATTTCTTATTTCGCATTGTTCGAGCGCCTGAGCGAGTTTTTGTGCTGCCGGGTTCATCTGTTTTGTGTGAAAGGCGCCCGCAACCGCCAAGGGCACGGCCTTCATGGCGCCAAATTTCTCCGCCATTTCACAGGCCCTTTGGCAGGCCTCTTTATGTCCGCTGATGACGATCTGGCCGGGGCAGTTAAAATTGACGGGTTCAAGAATCTGTCCGTCGGCGGCTTGAGAACATAACTGTCGGACTTGATCTTCCTCTAAACCAAGAATGCTGACCATCGATCCGGAGGTTGCGTCGGCGGCTTCCTGCATGGCCTGGCCGCGTTTTTGTACCAGTTGCAACGCCTCATCAAATGAGATCAGACCTGCCGCATAAAGAGCTGTGTACTCGCCCATGCTCAATCCGGCTGTCACATCGGGTTCAAGGCCGGGCCTTGCTTCTTTGAGTAATCGAAGCAGGGCGGCTGAAACCACAAAAATCGCCGGCTGGGAATAAATCGTGGAATTCAGTTTTTCTTCCGGTCCATGGAGGCAAAGCTGCTTTAGATCATAACCGAGTATTTGATTGGCCTGGGCAAACAGATTGTCTGCCTTTGTGCCGAGGTCGGCTCCCATGCCGACTGTCTGTGCTCCCTGTCCCGGAAAGATAAATGCGGTTTTCATCCCTGCCATTGCATCCTTAGTATGCGGTTGATTCATAATTGGACTACGTTGGCGCCCCAGGTCAGACCGCCGCCAAAGGCCACCAGTAAGACAATATCCCCAACTTTTAATTTTCCGTTTCGTCTGCATTCATCCAAAGCAATCGGGATTGAGGCGGCCGAGG
>JAKJEN010000258.1:0-296 GCA_022705405.1 Planctomycetota bacterium
ATCAGGTCCGCGGTTTTCTCGGTCAAAAAATGGCTCTGACAACCGGCTCGCTGGCGATTGGCGCAGACCAAGCCGAATCGGACGGCGACAGACCGCCTCAGGCCGTCTTCAAACGCAGGGTTTTGCGGTTTACCTGTACCGATGTGATGTACAGCGGCGTATGGGATCTGGATGAACAGAATGTCTTCGTGCCGATTGAATCTCTTTCCTCGCTGCTGTATCCGGATCAACCGGGACCGGTCGCTCATATCATTCAGATCCGCCTTTCGCCGAATACATCGGAAGATGTCGGCATG
>JAKJEN010000258.1:313-2239 GCA_022705405.1 Planctomycetota bacterium
TTCCTGGGCTCGATATGTATCGATCGACACCTCCCGCCAGCTTCAAAGACTAATGATCGCAGAATACCGCAAGCAGATGGGCATGCTGCTGCTGGTATTTGGTCTGGTCAGCATATCCGCGGTGCTGCTGGTCTTCTGCATCTTTTCTTTGCTGGTAATGACCAAACAAAAAGATATTGCTATCTTAAAAAGCTGCGGAACCGGCTCGACGCAGGTGGCCGGACTGTTTTTGCTGTTCGGTTTTCTCAACGGACTGGTCGGTGCGCTGCTGGGGATTGCCGTCGGCTGCCTGATTACATGGAAGATCAATCCGATTGAGCATGGAATCAGCCGCCTGTTCGGCCTCAAACTCTGGAAGGCCAGCGTATACATGTTTACGCAAATTCCCAGCCAGGTGCATTGGCCCGCAGCAGGCTGGATTCTTCTGGCGGCCGTGGCCGCCTCGGTCTTCGGGGCCTTAATTCCGGCGATTCGGGCGGCCTGTTTGCGACCGGTCGCTCTTCTGCGATACGAATGACAATGTTCCAATGGAAACTGGCAATTCGATATTTTCTGCACCGGCCAACGTCTTGGCTGGCTGTAGGAGCTGTCGCTTTATGCGGTTTTATCGTAATTGTAGTCCTGACGGTTATGAGCGGCCTGTCCTCTGATTTCAAAAAGAGAAATCACAACTTTGTTGGCGATTGCCTGATCGCGACCGATTCGCTGGTGGGATTTCCACGGGATTCAAAATTTATTGAATGCCTTGAATCGCAGTCTTTTATTGAGGCGGTCTCTGAATCGATCTTCGGAGTAGGACTGGTCACTCAGTCCGGGGTCGACTGGAATATCGGCGTGCAGTTTATGGGAATTGATCCGGTTCGTCATAGCGCTGTGACAAATTTTGCCGATACCTTGTATTATCGGAAAGGACTTCCTGAAAAAGCATTTATCTCCGTTCATAACCCGGACCAGGAGGGCTGCGCAGTCGGCATTGATCTGATTGGCATGCCGAGAACTTCAAGCGGAGACTATGAGCATTCAGAGAACCCCCCCTTGATTCAGCTGGTTCTCAGCAGTTTTCCTCTTACAGCAAAAGGAGCGCTGGCCCGCGGCGGAACGGACCTGGCCAGCAGTAAAACCTTGTATGTCGTTGACGACAGTCATACCGGCCTGCCCCAGGTGGACGGCTCGATGATTTACCTGCCGATTCAAACGGCCCGCCTGCTGACCGGCATGGACAGTCCAATTGAGCGAATCAGCGCCATTCACATCAAGTTCAAACCGTTTGTTTCGCTGGACCGGGGAACCGGCCAGGTACGGGCCTTATGGAACGACTACATCCGCACCCGAGGCGATAGCCCCTACGATAATCTTTTAAAATCGGTTCGCGTCCAGACCTGGCTGGAAAACCGCCGAAGCCGCATTGCCGCGATCGAAAAGGAGCAGAACATGCTGATCCTGCTGTTTTTGATGCTCGGGATCATTACGGTATTTATTGTATTTGTCATATTCTATATGCTGGTCGGACACAAAAGCCGCGATATCGGGATTCTTCAGAGCGTCGGAATGTCCCGCCTGAAAATAGCCGTCGTATTTCTGAATTTTTCCGCTCTGATCGGTATTCTCGGCGCCTTGCTGGCAGCGGCGGGCGGATGTGCATTTCTATATTACATCAACCCCATCTTTATGCCATTGGAGAAATCCCCCATCAAATCCAGATTTCGCTTTTGGCCTCCGTGGCCTGCTCGGCCGTGGCGGCCTGTCTGCTCGGAGCGTTTTTTCCGGCCGTCGGGGCCTCTCGAAAGGAAGCCGTTCAGGTTCTTCGGGTCAGTCAGGTATAATTGGAAAATAAGGCAGAACAATGAAATCAATATTGCGTGCAGAGGCGGTTTACAAATCATACAAAATGGGAAAACAATCCCTCTCTGTGCTTAAAGGCGCTTC
>JAKJEN010000259.1 GCA_022705405.1 Planctomycetota bacterium
CAAAATAGACTGATTATAGAAAATAGATCCTGTACTGGTCTTTGCTTTTTGAAAAGAATACTGCATAAGCGGCTCTCGAATCAATCGAGCTATTTTTTTGTTTGCTGCTATTGCGTTAAAATGCCGCATATAGCAGAGTGTTTCCGGGGACAGACGAGGGTTCGGATTTTCATAAAATGTTCGAAAGCCATTTGTATGCTTGATAGATAATATCTCCAGAAAATCATCGATTGAATTTTGATTTTTCAATTGCCCTTTTTCATAAGGACGGACAATGATATTTTCTTTCCCGAATACAGAAGCCCAGCGAGGCCATATGATGGATTAAATTCACTGATATCTCGAAAAAAGATGCCATTTTTTACTGTCTGATTATAGTAACTTTCCAAAAAGTAATCTTGTCTTCGCAAATAGCAGATAATCTTTATTTTTGTGTCGTCAAGAAAGCGTCTAATCTCTTCGATATTCTTAACATGTGAGAAGGTTTCATTGCTTATAATTACACATTTCTTTTTATGATTATACAATGATTTTAACTTTTGATACTTTTTATATTGTGCAGATGTAACGGCATACCCCTCCCCTGTTTTAACACGTTCGTAATACTCTTTGCGTTTGGCTTGTATATATAAATAACCTTGTTTTCGAAGTATTTTCTCATTTAATTTCAAATAATTTTGAATTGCACTGGTACCTGTTTTATGAGTTCCAATGTGCAAATATAAATAACATTCTTCTCTGTTTGACATAACAAACTCGTATTTTTTCAATAATATACTCAAACTCGATAAGACTACTTTATCTGCTTTTTTTTAATTTCGCATATCAATAAATTTTTACAGAATATACCTCCAGTCTGCGCTGTATGTTCCTCTTTCTATCAAATCCATAGTTAATTGTGCAATTCTTGTACAATTAAACTCTTTGTGCGCTCGCTCCATTCCCGCACTTGCAATCCTTTTTCTTTCCGAGTCATGTTTCAGATACCAGTCTGTCAATTCAAAAAATTCATCCGGGGCATCAAAGTAGCATACATGTTTTTTATCTTCAAACAGCAGATCTGTATCGGGAACTCGTTTGGACAATACCAATGTTCCACAGGCAATGGAGTTGATAAAACGATCTGAATGACACAGGCGAATAGTATTGACGGCATTGATACTAAGCGCAATTTTGGCGTTACTCAAAGCACAAAAAGCTCGAATTCCGAAGAGTTGATCTTTCCCATTAGCTCCATACATACTGACGTTCTGCATAGTCTGCAGCCGAGTCAAAAGCGTTGCTCGGTCCGGATCCGCAGATTGCAGATATTTTCCGTGAATAATTTTGCCCAAAAAGATTATGTCCTTTTGATATTCTGGTTGAAACGGATACGGCCGCTGAATATCCGGATCACAAGGGCAAGGAATAAAGGCACAGCGACGCACCCCCAGATCCTTGTAATATTGCAGCCATGGACCTGCGTTCGTGGCAATGATGCTATCCATTTTTTTGGCGATTTTTGTCCGTTCTCTATTATTCTGAGGAAACCAGTCAACGTCTCGGCCGATCAAATGAGCATGGGGCACAATCTGTCGAATTCGTTCGATAATGTCAGGGCGTATATCTTTCATAATTAAAACCATCACGATGTCCGGACAGTAGTCTCTGATCTGATGAAGAAGCAATTTTTCTGTTTTGGAATGAGATTGTGTCCCAACCACAGTTGAAGGTTGATTACGGCTCCATTTCGTTAGTCTATCCTACCTTTCTTCTTTGTGCAACTATTTCTTCTTCATTTGACATTTCATCCAAATACGATTTCAACATCCATAGCTGCTTATAGCCGCTAAGCCGTTGAAAATTCTGCTCTGTGACCAAAAAGCCAGCTACTGCCCATCGCATCACCATATTACCATCCTGCCAGTTGCTCACACGACGTGTCCGCATCCGAACTCCAGAATGCGGAGACTCAATTATATTGGTCGTACTCAAACAGCGAAGCAATGGTTTCGGCAAGCCCATATCATTGACCGTAAACATTTCATCCAGTCCTTCGAGCAGACTTGCCGCCGCTTGAGGATATTTTATTTCTAATTTCCGAGCCTGCTCTTGCATCCTTTTTTTGCCTTCCTTCGGTTCCATTCGCCAGGCAGCCTTCATTACATTTTTCACCTGCCCTTTTAATTCCTGCGGCAAATAATCCATCACATTAGTCA
>JAKJEN010000025.1 GCA_022705405.1 Planctomycetota bacterium
CGCCGCATTGGGCAGGCCGTCGGCGCCGCCTTCGGCGACCCGCGTAAAGGCAATTGCATTCGGCGGATGAAAATAGCCCAGCGCAACTCCCAAATGAATCAAGAGACCGGCCGCCGCCGCCAGCAGAAGATTGGCCGCCGGTCCCGACAGAGTCATCCAGGCGGCACGGCGGGGATGCGCCTGCGCCCAATAGGGATTATACGGCGTGCTGGCCCAGCCCATCATCCATCCGTTGGCCGCATAGGAAATCCACGGAATAATAAGCATCCCAATCGGCTCGCGCAGGATGTGTGGGATCGGGCTCAGCGACACCTGCCCGCCGTAAAAGGCCGTTTTGTCTCCCAATCGGTATGCGACAAACGCATGCGCTGCCTCATGAAACGAAGTGGACACGACAAAGGCGGCGTACCAGAAAAGCCCAAGGATCAGCGTATCATCCATCGCATACGTCTCCGGAATATTATTCAGGATAACTCATTTTTTTGGTCATCCCGCCGTCGATCACAAAATTCTGGCCTGTGATAAAACTTGCCTGAGGCCCGCACAGATAAAGAACCATTGTGGCGATATCCTCAGGTCTGCCCACACGCCCTGCCGGATGGCAGGCATGATCCAGCGGTCGAATCTGCCACGGTGGCGGACTGCCGTGCAGAAAGCCGGCCGTATCAATCCAGCCCGGACTGATGCAGTTGACCCGCACAGAAGGCCCCAGCGAAATCGACAGCGCATGAGTCAGGGCGACAAGGCCACACTTGGCGGCCGTATAGGCCTCGGTATTGGGTTCGCTCATTTGAGCGCGGGTCGATGCGATATGGACAATCGCCCCGCCTGATTGCTTCAGCCATTTGCAGAAATGTTTGGCACAAAGAAAAGCGCCCGACAGATCCACATCAATCACGCGTTTCCAGTCTTCAAAACGAAGTTCCTCCACAGAAGCATTTTTTGCAATGGCGGCATTGTGAACCAGAAAATCCGCCCTGCCGAATCGATCCAGCGTTTTCCGAACCAGCGCTCGGACCGATTCTTCATCGGCCACATCGGTCTGTATAAACGCTGCGTTGGTTTTATCGAGAAACCTCAGGGCCTTGCTGCCCCGTTGCTCATCCGCCTCGGCCAAAACAACATTGGCGCCGGCTTCCAAAAAAGTCTTCGCAATGCAAAGGCCGATCCCCTGCCCCCCGCCGGTGACCACAGCCGTTTTGTGTTTGTAAAATGCACTGTCCATACCGTTTTTATATAACATCGCATCGGCAATCTCCAGAAGATTCTGGATTTGCACAGAATAGTCCGGTACAATCTCCCCCGCGAAAAGTGCATCAAACGGCAGCTTTATTGACCGACTCGTGCGGCCTGACAGAAAGGACAGCCATGAACAAGATTTCGGAACGGTTTTTACAGGATTTGCTGGAAGCCCCCAGCCCGTCTGGATATGAGCAGCCGGCGGCCAAAATCTGGCGAAATTACGTCAAATCCCACGTGGATCAAATGATTCCGGACGTACACGGCAACAGCATCGCCGTTCTCAATCCGGATGCCCCGTTCAAGTTCATGCTCGCTGGGCACATCGATGAAATCGGGCTGATAATCACCCATATCGATGATAAAGGGTATATCTATACCGCCCAGATCGGCGGAATGGACCCCAATCTGCTGGTTGGCCAGCGGGTGCAGATTGTCACCGACAAAGGACCTGTCTTAGGGGTCATCGGGCGAAAGGCCATACACCAGATGACGCCGGAGGAACGAAAAAAGAGCGTCGAGATGGACAATATCTGGGTGGACATTGGGGCCGCCAATAAAAAGGATGCCCTGAAGCGGGTGGCTATCGGCGATCCGATGGTCATTGACGTGCGCTACCGGCGGCTCAGCGGAGAAAAGGTTGTCTCGCGGGCCACCGATGACAAGGCCGGGGCGTTTGTCGTGGCCGAGGTCATGCGGGCTTTGGCCAGGCGAAAGATGAAGATCTCCGTTATTGGGGTGGCCACAGTTCAGGAAGAGATCGGCCTGCGCGGGGCGATTACCTCGGCCTATCGAGTTCAGCCGCAGGCCGGGATTGCTGTGGATGTGGGCTTCTCCAGCGATCATCCGGAGACAGACCCTAAAAAAACCGGACAGGTCGCCTTGGACAAAGGCCCGATCCTGCACCGGGGCCCCAATATCAATCCGGTTCTCGAAAAGGCCCTGTTCAAAATTGCCAGGGACAAAAAAATACCGACGCAGGTGACAGCGGAGCCCCGCGGAACGGGCACGGACGCCAACGCTATTCAACTTTGCCGAGGCGGCGCGGCCGCAGGACTGATCAGCATCCCAAACCGATACATGCATACGCCGGTGGAGGTAATTTCACTAAAAGATCTGGATGCGTGCATACGCCTGCTGACGGAATTTCTGGCCGCTCATCCGGCCGATTATGATTACAGGCCCTAAAGCCGGAGGTCTATTCCATAAACAGACAGTCCATTGACTCCGCGGATAGATCGGGCTGATGATGGATCTTCTGATATTCTTTGACGGTGTCTAAAAGCCGCTGAAGAATAGCTCGGCCATCGACGCTGACCTCCAAACCCAGAAACTCAATCCCCAGATAAAGGGTCTGTTTATCGGAATCCTCGGTTATATATCGAATATGTCCTTCGGCCAGGATTGGTTTTTGATAATATAACGGGGTAAACTGAAGGCCGACTACCTGGCTGATCGTAAAGCAGTCTTTTTTGTCAATCTCAATTCCTACTCGAACCCCCCCTGCTGACAGATCCAGCAGCTGCCCCTGCCAGTAATGGTCAACCGGAACCACGGAAATCTTGTCGAGAAATCCCCGATGCCAGAACAGAATCTTAACATTTAATTCACCCGGAACCGGCTGTCTTTGGTAGGCACGGCGATGAATTTTTTGCATTTTTTCCGGCAGCTGGAGTAAAATTCTTTCGTTTTCAGTATCGGAAACAGGGTTTTCCACGCCGCAAATCACGCTTTCAAAGATATATTTATCAAAATCTACTTGAAATGAGATACCAACCGGTTGGTTTATTCTGAGTTTGCTAGAAAGATCAAGACCCCCGGAGAGAATTTCCACTACCATAAATTGGCCGTTGCATCTGACAAAACCTATTTTGACAACCTGCCATTTTCCTCCATTCAGATAGGTCATAATCCCATTTTTATGGGTATAAGCAGAGTTATAAAGAATATTATACAGATCATTGCCGGAAAGGTTTTCGATCTGTTTGACAGATGTTTCCACCGCCATATATGGCCCACTTAAAAGCTTCAGGTTGAGGTCTGGTTTTAACGCTTTTCTTTTGTATCATCGGCCAAATGGGGTTTATCCTTGAGGCCCAAAACCGGTTCCAAAGACAAAGAATCTTCTTTTTTCAGGACTTGTCGGCCTGATTACTTCCTGGGGTCCGATAATATACACGTGTTTAGGCGTTTCCAAAGGATTTCATTTTCGAATTGTTTTTCACACGGATACAGGAATTGAAAGATGTCCCCTCCGACTGTATGATAAGACCCATGAAAACAAACATTGTGGATAAGACCTCATTGTGCAATGTAATTTTGCTGGGGCTTTTTGCCGTCGGATTGGGGTTATCTTCTCTGCTGGTTAAATCCAGAACCGCCATCGAATTATCAGAGCCCATTCCATTGCCCGGCGAAGGCCTGTCAGTTCGTGTTCCCACGGCGGCCGGCTGGAAATCACTGACCGAATGGTCCTATGAGCGCGATAATAGTTTTACTCTGGTCTCCCGTTATTCTATCCAGGGCCCTCCGATAGCCGAAGTCAGATGGCAGTACCGTCTGGCGGAAAAAAAACTGCCGGCCGAAGATCTGCTGCGAGAGTATGCCGGACGGTTTTCCGGGCAGGCCGGCGAAATGCAGCAAATGGAAACATCGCTGAAGTTTTACTGGATGCATCTTTTTCCGCGCACCAGCAATGAAGATTTGCTGCTGGCAGTGGCTGTTCCGGCAGAGGGACGGGCCTTGCTGCTCCAGATTCGATGTTTTACCGAGCCGCTGTATATACGAGATCTATTTGAGCAATTGGCAGGAGGGGTGCGGATCCAGGCCGACCCGCGTCGGGAGGTGGGAAATCAGTTGGCGGCCAAATTGCGGCAGGGAGAGTATGGGAAATGGCTGCATCAGATCAACAATCTTCCCCGGCCTTTTATGATCGGGACAACAGGAGACAAACCGGTTGGATATTCGAAGACGACTGCGTTTTTGAAGGATTCTGGCCAGTCTTTGCCCACAGGTCTGGATTATGAAGAGGTTCTCCCGACAGGCCGGGAGCCGGGCAAGACCGCCAGTCGGCTGAGGGCTGCAGATGATCTATCCGAATTTGTCTGGACGACTGATCGGCTTATGCGGAGAAGGGCCAGCCAGACGGCTCTTCATTACCAACCGGCTGGGTTCTTGGAAATCCAGGACTCCTACGGGCGAAATGATTCAGTCTGGCCTGCCTCGTCTGCGTTGCCGGAAATCCTGCTGCCCGCAATGGCCTGGACAATGGCCCAGTCGGCACACCAGACCGAGGCGGTCATTGATGTAATCGCTTCGGCCGGGTGGATCGTCCCGGCGGTCTTTTCAATACGCAATGCGCCGCAGGACGCGGTGAAACTGAATACTATTCAGGTTGTTGTGCGGGTGGATTTTCTTCACGATGAAAAAAGTTTTGAAGAATATTATTTTGATTCGCAGTTGAACCCGATCGGTAAATATGAACAGACCCCCGGGCAGGTCCCGCAGTTGTGGAAACCGGCCGCCCAGGAAGAAATTCTGTTCTATTTCGGAAACCTTTTTGACAAGCCGGATAAATCGGCCTAATACCTCCCTTTGATATTTATGATTGAGGTTTTTTTTAGAAAGGATTGGATATGGCGGAAAAACAGGCGGATTGCATCATCATTGGGGCGGGACCGGCGGGACTTGGAGCCGGTCTGTATGCCGCAAGAGATCGATTTCAGATGATTCTGCTGGAGACCTTTTATCCCGGCGGACAAATCATCAATACAGATCGAATTGAAAATTATCCGGGCTTTGACAATATCGCCGGGGCGGATCTGATTCTGAAGATGTCTGAGCAGGTACAGGCCTTTGGCGGCCAAATCCTCACCAACAGCCCTGCCGAAAAACTAAGCCGACGTTCGGATGGGATGATCGAAGTCCTCTCAGGCAGCGATAAATATATCGGCAAGGTGGTTATTCTGGCCCCGGGCAGTTCCTATCGCAAATTGGGTGTGCCGGGAGAAGATCAATTTCGCCAGGCCGGAGCGGGAGTCAGCTATTGCGGTACCTGCGATGCCCCGTTTTTTAAGGAAAAGATCGTCGTCTCCATCGGAGGAGGCAATACGGCCGTTGAGGACACGCTGCATCTGGCCAAATACGCAAAGAAAGTCTATATGGTACACCGTCGACAGGAATTTCGCGCCACTAAAGTTCTGGTGGAAGAACTGATGGGACAGGTCAATCGAGCGGATTCCAATCTGGAGTTGAAATTAGACAGCGTAGTGACGCAAATCGCCGGCGACCAAAAAGTCGGCAAAGTAATCCTGAAGAATGTTAAAACGGGAAAAACAGAGGAAATCGCCTGTGACGGCGTGTTTATTTTTGTCGGCATGGTTCCAAACACCGGTTTTCTGAAAGGGTTTGTCGATCTGACGGAAGCGGGCTTCATTCAATGTGATCCGGCTTATCTGCGGACGCGGGTGCCCGGGGTATTTGTGGCCGGCGATTGTCGGATCGGAGCGGCGATGCAGCTTTCCACAGCCGTTGCCGATGGGGTGAACGCGGCGATGTGGATGAAGCATTATCTGCGCGACCCGGGCTGGTGGAACCTGCCTCTAAGCGACGCCCTGTCCCCTGCTGACTGGTAAATTGAAAAATGTCGGCAGAGGCGGGAAAATAATTTCATTATCCGACGCCCTGCTTTACAATAGGCCCGCTTGTCAGAACACAGGTTTCAAAAAATTTTTGTTCAGGAAGCGGGAGCGTCTCATGCGCAAAAGTGACGGCGGTTTAATACCCTCGATCGTTCATTGTACAGCGGTTCCTCTATGGATCTTCTTTTTGTCTCTTTTCTTCTTTTTTCAGATGCTTTCTGCACAGACTGAACCTTCGGCGTTTGCACAGGAGGCCACCTTTGAAAAATCGGTTGTCCAGTTGTCTATTGTGCAGCAGGAATACGACTATACCACTCCCT
Organism: Planctomycetota bacterium; assembly: GCA_022705405.1. Classification (GTDB taxonomy): domain Bacteria; phylum Planctomycetota; class Phycisphaerae; order Sedimentisphaerales; family Anaerohalosphaeraceae; genus JAHDQI01. The sequence continues at coordinate 6,200 of JAKJEN010000025.1, forward strand.
GGAAGAAATCGGCGATGAGCCGGGGCATCGGATCGGGCTTTATCATCGAAGGCAATCGAATTTTGACCAATGCCCACAATGTCAGCAATGCACGATATTTGGAAGTCAAGAAGCAGAATCTGGCCAAACGATATCCGGCCGGCGTTCAGTTTGTCGGCCATGACTGCGATCTGGCTATTGTGACTGTATTTGATCTGGATTTTTATAAAGATATGGTCCCATTGGAGTTTGGCCCCTTGCCGCAGGTTAATTCCAAGGTTCAGACCTGCGGATTTCCTCTGGGCGGACGTACGGTCTCCGTCACCGAAGGAGTTGTATCTCGCATTGAGGTAGGCATTTACAGTCATACTCAGGCAGATTCTCACCTGCTTGTCCAAACCGATGCCGCCATCAACCCAGGCAATTCAGGCGGTCCAGTCCTGCAAAATGGAAAGGTTGTCGGGGTTGCGTTTCAGGGCCTTCAGTCGGCAGATAATATCGGATATATGATTCCAACGCCGGTCATCGATCATTTTTTGGAAGATATAAAAGACGGCCGATATGACGGTTTTGGATCACTGGGGGTTTTTACATTCGAAGGACTTCACAATCCCGCCTATGCCCAATACCTGAATCTTCAGGAAGGCACAGAAGGGGTGGTTGTGATGGGTACCATCTTAAACAGTTCCGTTGAGTCTATCCTGTCCAGAAACGATGTTCTTACAAAAATCGGCGATTTTGATATTGATAACGATGGTATGATCCGTATTTATGGTTTGGTTCTGGACATGTCAGAAGCCGTTGAGCAAAAGCAGATCGGGCAGATGATTGATCTGGTTTTTTATCGAGACGGCCAGAAACATACAGCTTCTGTAAAGGTGGATTACAATGAACCGGTACTTACATTTCGTAAAGAATTTGACCTGCCGCCTCGGTACAGATGCTTTGCCGGCCTTACTTTCGTCACAGTGAATCGAAATTATCTGGAAACTTGGGGAAGAAACTCGATTTCTGATATCCCATTTTATCTTCGCTACATCTTTTATGATGTACAAAGTCTAAATACCGATCCACAGCGAAAGGAATATGTCGTTCTTTCCGAGATTCTTTCTGACACACTGACTACCTACGCAACCGGCTTTATTCAACAGGCCGTTGAAAATGTTAACGGCTTGCCAATTATGAACTTAGAAGATCTTGACGAAGCCTTTGGCAAGGATGTTGACGGCTTTTGGATCATCAAATTTTTAGGCAATGACACCCCGATGATTTTGGATGCACAACAAGCCAGACTGCGCCATCCGGAAATTTTAAAAACTCACGAGGTTCCCTTTACCCCCCTTCCGGAGCATAAATTATGAAAAAACAGATTCTTTTAACGCAGCTTATTTTTGCTCTTTTATTAAGTCTTTCTTGCGCTCGCAGCCGCTCTGTGCAAACCTCTGGAGAACTATCTGCAACTTTTGATAAATCCTTAGTTTATATAAATGCCTCTATCGATCAATATGATGGATTTCAGCCCTGGAAACGGTCCCCTTCTGCCGATTCGGTTTGCTATGGTACCGCAGTCGGCCCCTGCCAAATCCTTACGATTGCCGAGCCGTTGGCAAACGCCTCGCTGGTGCAGATAAAAATTCATTCAAGCGGCCAATTTATTCCGGCAGCCATCAAGGTGATTGACTACGACCTCAATCTTTGCCTGCTCGAGATTTCTGCCGACTCGATTTCGACGCCTTTACAGACGGTTATTTTTACAGAGGAATTTAAGAAAGGTACGGAATTGCAAGGCAGATGGCTTTCCTCGGATGCCGCTGTAAAAACCTCTCGCGGGTTTCTTGATCGGGCTATGGTTTTGCCATCTCCGACATCTTATCAGCGAACTCTTTCCTTCGTGGTATCGAATGTTTCCCGTCAGACCTCACGAGGCGAACTCTATACGAGCGACGGCCAGGCGATTGGCATCGCTTATTCTTCATCCGAACAAGATGTATTTTTGATACCTGGAGAAAAAATTCTTCAATTTTTGAAACAAGCAAACCATAAAGAATATATCGGCTATGGTACAACTGGATTTAATTATTTTGAATTTCTTGACCCAACTGTACGTAAGTACCTTAAAATGCCGGAAGATATGAAAGACGGATGTTTAGTTTCTTCTGTATATTCAAAAGGAACCGGAAGCGAATCATTAAAATTTAACGATGTGCTCCTTGAAATTGATGGGTATCCTATAAATGCTTTTGGTCGATATCAGCATCCTTTGTACGGTGAGATTTCTTTCGAACATCTGCTTCAAAGACATGTTGTCGGAGAACCGATCAACTTCGTCGTTTGGAGAGACGGGAAGAGATTGGAACTTTCTGCAAAATCTCAACGATTTGAATCTTCTGAAATGCTCGTGCCCTACCAACAATACGATAAGCAGCCGGAGTATATGGTTTTGGGCGGCTATGTATTTCAAAAATTAACTCGAAATTATCTTCGCCTCTGGGGAGATAACTGGTCTGGAAAAGTACCTCCTCATCTTCTTCATTACTATCGTGATTTATCATTAAAATCTGATGAAAAACGAAAAGATATCGTTATTTTGAGCTTTGTTTTACCTTCTGAGATCAATCTCGGTTATCAAAACCTGGGAAGAATTGTGGTAAAAACATTTAATGGAATGGAAACTAATAAAATTTCGGATTTAATCAAGGCACAAAATTTATTCCCTGACTCCCCTTTTCATGTAATCGAATTTGAACAGGAATATCCAACTCTCGTAATTCCAAAAGAAAAATTATCGCAAACAAATCAGGCCATTGCTGAACTTTACGGAATCCAAAAAACAGAAAACATTTACTAACTTGTAAAGTTTAATAACTCCAAACCTCTAAAATGTTCCACGTGAAACACTCCTTAAATTTCTTTTCTTGATTTGTTTCACGTGAAACAAATCTTTTTTTATTCTGGATTTTCTTTTTCAGATCATTTAAAAGGGTTGAAAATAAATTTTAAAATTTATTCATGGAGGATTTTATGAGCGGTTCAAAAAGTAAACGTCCACATCTTGGCAGGGGCCTTGATGCACTTTTAGGTCCGATAAACTTGAGTCCGTTACAAAAAGAACAGGATCAAATTGCTCAAAATCTACATAACTATAATGAAGACAGGAAGTTAGAGAAAGCAAAGGCGACTCTTTCGACGGCTGATCTTTGCCCTAATCCATTCCAGCCGCGTCAGTTTTGGAACGAAGAGGATCTTAAAGATCTGGCTGAGTCTATTAAACACAATGGCGTCATACAGCCAATCCTTGTTCGTCAAACAACAGAAGGGCGATTTGAAGTTATCGCAGGTGAACGACGTTTGCGTGCAGCACAAATGGTCGGCCTTACTGAGGTACCGGTGTTGGTCCGACAGGCAACTGATGAACAAATGCTCGAACTGGCTCTTGTGGAGAATATTCATCGATCTGACCTTAATCCAATTGAAAGAGCCAATGCATATCAAAATTATCTCCAAACTTTCTCACTCAATCAAACCGAGGCGGCACAGCGTCTTGGGGAGGATCGTTCTGTAATCTCTAATCATTTGCGACTGCTGGAGTTGCCGCAGGATATTCAGGATATGCTCATCGGCAATCAATTGAGTATGGGGCATGCAAGGGCGATTCTTGCTCTGCAGGATGATCAGATCCGGCGCAAACTGGCCAATCGTGCAATGGCAGGGCGGCTCAGCGTCCGGGAGGTCGAACGGATTGTACGAAATATTTTGCAGCAGGGTCAGGAAAAAACAGCCAGAAAAAAAGAAAAGGCGACGTACATCCTGGATTTGGAAAATCAGCTGCAGACGATTCTCGGCACCAAGGTGCGAATAGAAGCCAGCAAGCAGGGAAACAAAGGACGCATAATAATTGATTACTATTCTCTGGATGAGTTTGAACGATTGACAGAAAAAATGGGAATGACAAATACGGACACATTATAATTATGTATCTGTAAATAAAGAATGTGTTCACATTCACAAAATAAGAGCATACAGGCAACTCCGGCATTTTTATTTACAGCGTGATCTAAAAGAAAATTATTCTTTCTAAAACGTCGTAAAGAACGGCTCAGTCAAACTGGACATCGGAGAGGACAAACTGCAGCTGGGTCGAGCCATTCCAGGTATTGTACTGCGGCTGGTAGGCGATATGAAACGACTCGCTTTCGATCAGTTTTTTTTCCAGCGCTCCCATGCCAAAACCGATGCAGCGTACCGAACCGGTATCATCCTGAATGGAGATCTGAAGATGGTCGCTTTTAGCTCCGCAGCGGCGGGGCGGTGCGATCAGGCGTACGCCGCGGGTGGCAAAGACCGGCCTCGGATTGCCCTGGCCGAAGGGCTCCAGCGTTTCCAATTCCTCCATTAGTTTAGGCGAAAAGTCGCGGATGCAGGTTTCTGCTTCGATCAAAAGCGGCGATTCGAGCATCTTGTCGGCGATCTGCTTGTGCGCATAGGCCTCAAACTGTTCGGCAAAAACGGCGACCTTGCCGGATTCGATCCGCAGTCCGGCGGCCATCTCGTGCCCGCCGAAGCGGATCAAATGCTCCCGACAGGCGCCCAGGGCAGCGTGGAGATTAAACCCTTCGATGGAACGGCCCGAACCCTGACCGGTACCGTTTTCGAGATTGATCAGGATCGTCGGACGGTAAAAATCATCAATTACCCTGGAGGCCACGATGCCGATAACGCCGGGATGCCAGTTTTCGCCGGCCAGAACGATGGTTTTACGATCCGGATGATTAAAACCCGAATCGTGGATTCGCTGACGAACCTGCTTGAAGATTTCGCGCTGGTATTTTTGCCTTAATTTGTTTTGCTCTTTGAGATATTGAGCGATCTGCATGGCCCGGTATTGATTATCGGTTGTCAGCAGTTCGACGGCCAGCCGCGCATGGCCCATTCGCCCTGCGGCGTTGAGCATAGGGGCCAGCGTAAAAGCGATATCATAACTATCCAGCCCTTTTTTTCCCAGATCGGCGGCTTCCACCAGGGCGCGAATGCCGGGCAAATCGGATTCTTCCAAAGCCCGGAGGCCGTAGTTGGCAAGAGACCGGTTTTCGCCGAGTAATTCCACCACATCGGCAATGGTTCCAAGTCCGGCCAAGGTAGTCGCATTTAGAAGATACTGTCGAAGCTGGGCGGGCATTTGACCGCCGCGTTTATACGACTCGGCCAGCGACCAGGCGAGCTTAAAAGCGATCATGGCGCCGGATGAATTCGGATTGGGATACTGCGGATCCAGAGCTGTATGCACGATGGCCAGCGCATCGGGCAGATGGACATCGGGCTGATGATGATCGGTGATAATCACATCCATGCCCAGTTGTTTAGCCAGCGCGATCTCCTCTGCTGCGGTAATGCCGCAATCCACGGTGATCAGCAGGGTGGTACCTGCCTCCGCCAGGAGGCGAATGGCTTCTGCGTTAAGTCCGTAGCCCTCGTCCGTTCGATGTGGGATGTAATATTCGGCTTTGCGGCCCAGCAGATGAATCAGATGCCAAAGGATCGCAACGCTGGATATGCCGTCGACATCATAATCGCCATAGATAACGATTTTTTCATCTTTTTCGAGGGCCTGACGGATTCGTTCGACAGCGGCCGACATTCCGGGAAGGCGAGCCGGTTCGACCAGATCAGTCAATTTGGGCGAAAGAAAGGCGCGGGCAGCGGATGGTTCTGTAAGATTTCTGTTTAAAAGGACTTGCGCAAATATCGGCGTAATTTTTAATTTCTCGGCAAGGGTTTTTGTATACGGAGAGCGTGGGCTAATCTCCCAGATCTTCCGCTGCATCCTTGCCTGTTGCCTCATCACGGCCACCCTTGTTTACTGTCATTTTATTTTAACTTGGGCAAACTATAGCAGGGGGGCGGCCACTTGTCAAATCCTGAAGGATTTTAATCGTGATCAAAGATCTCATCCAGCAGATTTTCCGGCTCCGGCGCCGTACCCTGGGGCCAGTCCCGGACGAAATAGCCGTCGGCGAGGGCAACAACATAGGGGCTCATAATTGCCCATTTTTCCTTGTCGCTTAATTTTCCGAGCAAGCACACCGTGTCGGCCGGAACGGGCCCTGTCTGATGAAACGGCGGAATAGCGATAAAGGCGACCTGAATTGACTGGTCGCCCCTTTCTTGCATTTGCTTGCAGTATTCGCTGTAGCGCGGCATCATTTCTGCACAGGTGGGGCAGTCGTGATGGTACATCAAAATAACAGTCAGGCCGTGTTTGATTTGATCGGCTATGTCAATGTGTTGCAGCCAGGGCCATTGTTGCGCATCTTCGGCAGGCGGTGTTGTCGCTGTGGGAGCAGCCGGCTCAGTCTCATTAACGGCTGTCGGAGCCGGATCGGACGGCTCTGACGTCGGCGGGGTCGGAGCCGGAACAGGCAGCGCCGGTTCGGGTTGAGCTGGAGCCGGATCTTTTGGCTGCGGATTGAGAACAGGCCTGTCTATCGGAATGGGCCGAACGGGTTTGACCGACGTCCAATCGCCGGGTTTTTTAAATTCGGGACGAAAAGCGACCAGCAGGGGAGCGGCGATAGCCATAAAACCAATTGCAGGAATTGCTGTCGCCAAGGCATGAAACGGATGCGGCCAGGGCGGAGGAAGAAGTTTTTCGCCTTTGGGCCGGAAGATCAGCAGCAGCAGGAAGATCGGAATATCGACGATAAAAAGCGTGTGCCACGGGTTTACATGAACTCGGCCAAAGCAGCCGCAGGACTCAAAGCCCAGAATCCCTTTGGCCAGCGTGATAATAATGAATGCAAAGAAGGCCAGCGTCCCCGCGATCCATGCGGCTTTGCGGAAAACACCCGACAAGATCCAGACGCCGAGGGCAAATTCCAAGGGGATTTGAAGAAGGAAAAATTCATACGATTCCCAGATGCCTTCGCGCCAAGGGGCGATGTAAACGGTCAGGGCCTCGTGAACCTTAAATAACGCCGCCGCAGCCAGCAGCAGTCCGGCGATGACCATGATGATCCGATTGCCTGTTTTCATAGTTCCATATATCATCGTTTATGGCGCCGCTGTCAAGTTCCAATCAGGGATTTAAGATACTTTTTATACGTATTGACCGCTATCTGGTTCAGGTATGCAAGCTGTCTATTTAAAATTGAAGGGTCTAAAGTAAAACACCGAATTGAAAGAAAGTTAAAATTCAAAATGCAAAAGGATGGAAGAAAAATATTAAAAAAAGAAGTTTCTTAATTTTGCCTTTTTACCTTTCATTTTTTATTTTACTTAACCACGGATTGACACGGATTTGCACGGATTAAGATATTTTGGATATTTCCTTAATTTTCCCTTTTTTCTTTTTTTTCATGGATTTATACGGATTGGGGGCTGGAGAAAAGCGATGAGCCAGAGGGTTCAGATTTTGACGTAAGTGTCGTTTGAATCAGAAGAAGCAAACATACGGGCAGGGCAAGTTCATATCCGGAAAAATACTGAAGCAGCAAAATCTTCTGTCTATTTTATGCTTGACAAAAGGGGCAAAGGGAGGTAGTTTTTAGAGATCTTGTATCAGGGCTCCAGGAACTGCATCGGTGCAATATACAAGGGCTTAATGTAGGAAATAACGGGCATAGAAGAAAGGATATTCTGAAGATTGTAAGATCGCAGAGTCTTTTTCTCTGTAGAAGAGAATTGAATATCTGCTCGATAAAAGGAGACTGGAAATGTGTCTTATCAAAGGAGATTTTCCGCGAAAGCATCTGTTTACCGGCGCCTGTCTTTTGTTCTTTGTTTCTTTTCTTTTTGCACAGGAGAAAATCCCCCAGCAAGTTCTGGACTGGCAACAGGCAGGGGAGCAGTGTAAAAGGCAAAATAATTATGAATGCGCCTGCGCTGCTCATCAGAATATTGTTGATACTTGTCCACAAACAGAGTACGCATTTCTATCTTTGTATCATCTTGCGCTGCTCCACATAAAATACGGCAATAATACCTTAGCAGACGAAGCTATCCAAAATTTGCTTTCTAATTATGCCGAATACGAAGAACTTGATACTCGAATAAGACGAATTGCCGCTTCCTATTTAGATGTAAATCAGCCCTCTCGAGCCAAACAATTGTGCCAAACTCGATTGCTGGATTGTCAAAATCGAACGGAAACTGTAAACCTGCTACAAGTTCTGGCGATGGCCCAGATTCAATTGAGAGAATATTTGGAAACAGAACCAATCATCCATTTAATAATAGATGATTATAACGATGAAATGGAGGCGTATAAAAGTATCCGGAAAATAGCAACTGCGTATTATGATGTGAATCAATTAACCAAATCAAAAGAGTTATATCAGTTAGCATTAGCCGCTTGGCCCAAACATCCTGAAGAAATACTTACTCTAAGCAAGCTTGTAATGAATTTTATTCGACTTAGAGACTATGCCAGTGCAGAGGATGCAACAGTCCTGCTGCTATCCCAATACCAAGGCCAGATGGGTAACAATTCTGTACAACCCAAAACGGCTGCCCATTTTATACAAAAAATCGCCGCCTATTATCTCGAATATGATCGTCCGGCACAGGCAAAGTGGGTGTATGAATGGCTGCTTGAACAGATCCCTGATCAGCGATCTGCTTGGCTGACTGGAAAGATGGTGCAGGTCTTTATAGGGATGGAAGATCCAAATCAGGCACATACAGCGACGGAACAACTCTTCAGTATATATACAGAACCTGTCGATGAGTTTTTGACGGCAGTTATTGATCTTCAGGACTATTGCTTTAAGAAAAAATTGTACCAGAAAGTCTTAGAGTTCGGCGATCGGGTGCTGGCTTTGCATACGGAACATGAGAAAATCGCTTGGATAAAGATCAAAAATATTGATTCGATTCTGAACATGGACGGGCCGGAAAATGTGAAGTATGCTATTGGACTATTTAAAGATCTGTCTACGACCAACTCGGATCCGAAAGTACAGATTCACTGCGCCGAAGGCATCGGCAAGGGGTATGTTCGATTGGATAACGACGCAGGGGTTCACGAGCAGATTGACCTGTTAATTACGCAATTTCTTGCAGAGTATCCGAAAGAGGCGGCCTCTTCGGCGCTGGATATTGGAAAGGAATATTACTGGATCGCACAGCAGGCGACTATGAACAATGATAAGGAATCGGCAGCGGCCGCGTACGAGAAGGGAATTGACGTATTTGCGGATGCATTGCCTTCGCTGCCGGACGACGATACCCGGTGCTCGGCTTTTTATATGATGGGACTCGATTACTGGTACTTGAAACAGTGGCAGCAGGCGGCGGATGCGTTCATGGATGCGATAGATTCCAATCCTCGATTTGAATATGCCGGGGCGACGCACTGGCTGATCTCCGATTGTTATGAAAATCTCAAGCGTGAAGGCCAGATTCCCGGAGACGAGGCCGACCCGGCGATCGAGTGGGGATACCAGACGCTGTTTGAGCAATATCCGGAAACCCATGTTGTAGAATACGCGGCCGTGCGGCTGGGGGAGATCAATCTGGCGCGGGGCAGACCCGCGACGGCATGTATGTATTTTAATTGGTTTTTAGACCGGGCAGATGTGAACGATGGGCGGATAGGATTGGTTCGCAGGATTCTGGAGGGAAAGGAGGTTTGTCGCTGATGAATACGAAAATGCTGATTTACGGAGCGGGCTTAACCGGACTGTTTTGCGCGGCGGCGCTGGCCTGCCTGCCCCCGACCCCATGCCCGCCGTGTACCCGTCCCCGCACAGCTGCAGATCCCCCCTCATGGCCCGATTGTGTGTGGAAGTGCGGGGTTGATGATGTCTGCTGCAAGAAGGCCTGCTGTTATAATGCCTGTTGCGATGAAGTGACTTGTTATAACTACAACACCCATCAGTGCTGCAATTATAGGACCGGAAAGATTTGCCCGAAAGATAGGAGTTGTTGCGGAACGAATTGCTGTACGGCTCCTTATTGCTGTGATCAAAAGACCTGTTTTGACGCAGAGGCCGGGGAACACTGCTGCTATTACGGAACGGGGAAAGTCTGCCCCCCCGGCCAGCACTGCTGCAGCGGGGACTGCTGCCCCGTAGGCCAGCCATGCTGTGACGGGATAACTTGTTATGACCCGGCAGTAAAGAAATGCTGTAACTATGAAAACGGAAAAACCTGTAATATTGATGAAGTATGCTGTGACGGCGGTTTATCATGTTATGATCCGTTTTCAAATATTTGCTGCGGTTATGGAGACGGGACTACGTGCAATCTACCTTGCTGTGATAGTTGGGATTGTCAATATTGTTTTGGTTATGGTTACGGATGTGCTACCTGTCTTCGGAAAGTTAATTATACTCAATTACAGTGGTGTAATAAGGTTCCGGATCCAGATTGGACACCCGAACCAAATGGTTGCTCTTCTCCTACCGGAGATAATCCAACGATGTGCCCGACTACGAGCTTTAAAAGTGCGTGTGATGCGCATGATATATGTTATCAGACATGTGGCAGCGATAAAGCAGCATGTGATAGCAGCTTTGATATTGCTATGAATAATGCATGTGCAGGTTCTAACCCCATTTGTTGGACAGCTTGCCAGGGTTGGAGAACGACCTATCGTGTGGCGGTAGAACTTGTAGGTCAGGGAGCATATGAAACTGACCAGGAATTAGCATGTGCGTGTTGTGACTGTTAAAAAGGAATAAATAAAAAGTCATTGCAAAGGGATGATAAAAATGCGAAAACAATGGAAGAGTAACTTGGTTGTTGCGTTATGTATTATTATATGCGATGTTTATGCGGGGGAGCTGTCGCTCATTTGGGAAAAAGAATGCGGAGATCAAGAAAATCTCAGCTATGTGGCTCATGAAGGTGTCTTTCAAGATGGGTTTTTGAATATTATCGGGTATGCATTTGAGTTTCAAGGCCATTCTTCAGGAAAATACTGGTACTGGAAGATCGACGCTTCAGGAGATACTTTTCTGCAGAGTGATTTATACGCGATTACAGATGGACGTTCTTCGACCATTGGATTTGGTTCCTGGCGAACAAAAGGCATGAAAATAAGTCCAGAAAAGATACGTTGTGTCGGAGAATTTGGAACGAACATACCCTCCATTGCCAATTATTCGAAGGACAATAAAAGGTTCGATTTTGAACCGGTTCAACCCGATCCGAAGAAGAAGCCCGAAGAAATTGAAAAAGGGCCGGAAGAAATTATTTTGCGAATGATTCCGCTGTCGGACAATCAATCCCTTTTATTGGGATCCGATGGAAAGTCAAGATGTTTCGCAAAAAAAGTGGATGACGACGGCGATGTTATCTGGCACAAGGTTTACGAAAAGGGTACCATTGCATTTTTGACAGACGCTGTTGAGGTCGGTGACGGCTTTATCCTACTGGGATGTTATACCGATGGCGATCCTGTAAAAAAACCTTATGAGGGCTATCAGTGCCGTCTGATCCGGTGCGATTCGGAGGGCAATATTCTATCCGAGAAAACCTTTGCGGGTGGAGGGGCATTTCCAAATAAATACCCTGAACTACATAAGATTGACGCAAGCCGTTATCTTGTTAGTTATGACAAGGAATCTTTGCCCAATCGAGCGAACTTTTCAGCAGCCGCATATAGCGATACTCTTGAATTATTGTGGCAAAGGACCATTTACAATGGAGAAGTCAGGGTACCTATGTATGGCCATGTTATGCCACTGACGTCTGGCGGATTTATATCTGTGTATTCTGCAATGTCGCACGATGAAGCGGCGATGAACTTAAAGGTACATTTATATTCTGAAACGGGCGAAATGTCTGATTCTTTGACTTTGCAAAATTACATTGCAATTGATGATTTCCTGCTGGTTGGATCGGAGAAAACTTTGTATGTTGTTGCTTTGTCAGGACCGGAAGATGATACCTATCGTGTCAAGGTGAAAGTATGTGCTATCGCAATCGAATAAGGTGAGAAATTTAGGTTTTTCATTTGGTCCCTGCTGTGATGCTCATGATGAATGTTATGGGATATGCTTAAAAAGCCAGTATGCATGTGATAATGAATTTGGAAACTGTTTGGATCGCGCATGTGACCCATGCAGGGCTAATCCTGCGCTGTGTGACGATACTCTATGTTCTCGATTAGCATATTTATATTATTATGCAGTAGCACAAAATGGTGAGCCCCATTGGAAGGAGGGCCAGGTGACCGGCTGTGCGTGTTGCGGTATTTTGTCGTTGCAATGAAGAAAGGGAAGGGTAAATCATGGAAGCCAGAAAATCGATGAAATTGTTTTGTTTATGCGTTACTCTGATATCGCTGTCTGTGCAGGGTCAAATAGAGATTAGCGAAATCGAGATCAAGGAATTTCGCCAGGAGACCATGTCATGCACGCATCGCCTCCTGACTGTCTGCCCGACCCAAAGTCGTGAAGGTCTCTTTGTGCTGACTCAATGTGTCCCGTCTGATAGTAAATTATTATTTTTGTGGAAAATAGATGAAGCCGGTGATGTCCTACAGAAATCCTTTCTGTCAGAAGTTGAAGGCAGGCCTGTCCGGTTTGACAGGCCGGAATCGATGATCGTAATTCCCCATGGCCATCTGCTGGTGGTAGATACGCCCCTAAGATATGGCGATTCTGTACCGGCGAATCCGGAATTTTACGATTTTTCAATACCCAATGTAATAACGGGGGATCCAGACCTGCTTACCTTAGCAATTGTCGGCGAGCCGTTCGGAAAATCCTTATGCTTGCCTTGCCAAACGAAACTGTCCTTGCTCAACCAAGAGTCTTGTTTGATCTTTGCACGCGAGAAGGGAAATTCGTCAGATCGTGATATTTTCTTGAGGTTAGATAATGATGGGAATGTGACGCATAAAATCCCTGTGTTTGATCCATGGGTAGAAATCTGTGACTTTGATATACAAAAAAACGAGGAGATTGTCGCGGTTGTTGCCAGAAAAAATATAACTGAGGAAATCGGACCGTCCTGGAGGTACTCGACAGGGTTCCTGAACGCCGCCAGCGGGCATATCTTGCAAACGGATGTCTTTCAAAGCGACATCTACAACGTGAGAGACGCTGACAGACCATATAATTATGTGGCGCAGGAATTACTCCCCAAGATAGTGGCTCTGAAGGACAATTCCTTTTTATGCTTTTATTCCTCTCCGCTGGACTCTAAAACAGTAGCCGTAAAAGTGCGGTTTTATAGCACCGAATTTAAGTTCCTTAAAGAAAAGGAGCTTCTCAAGTTGGATTGTGGATTTATATCAAAAGAATTACCGTATCCGAATTCCTTGGATGTAGCTTTTCTGGACGGTGTTCACTTTGTAGTTACCGTACTAACCAAAGGACGTCTTCATTTATGGTTGTTTGATTTGAAGGGGAATTTGAAGGATTCAAAATCTATTGGGGAAACTCAAAAAATGATCGTTATGTATGGCTTATTTTCTCTGAATAAGTCCGTAGCGGCTGTCGTCTCAGAGTTAGGAATCCCTTCTGAACGACCGATTGCTCGAGAGGATTTTAATGAAAGCAAAAAGGCCATAAAACTTTATTCCATTCGGAAGAAACAGCCGCAATCATATTAAAAATAAAACGGACCTGGATTATTTCAAAAGCGGAGATCAAGAAAGGCGATACATGGTATCTGTTTTTGTCAGGGAGAAGAATACGAAGGGAATGACATTGGGAACTTTATTGGTGCAAAAAGTTTTATAATCGCCTTTGAAAATAGGACTTTTGTGTTTCTTTTCTTTTTGCCCAGGAGGGTCCAATCAAGATTGATCAACTGTGCCGGGATTACCGTAAAGCAGACCGGATAGAGGAGGCGTTTTCTCTGTATCAGCAGGGTCTGCAAACCCCGGCCGGGGCTGATGTGAACGATGGGCGGATAGGATTGGTTCGCAGGATTCTGGAAGGAAAGGAGGTTTGCCGCTGATGAATACGAAAATGCTGATTTACGGAGCAGTTTTAACTGGACTGTTTTGCGAGGCGGCGTTGGCCTGCCTGCTCCCTCCGCCATGCCCGCCGTGTACCCGTCCCAGCACAGTTGCAGATCCCCCCGAATGGCCTGATTGTGTGTGGAAGTGCGGGGATTATGATGCCTGCTGCAAGGAGGCCTGCTGTTATAATGCCTGTTGCGACGGAGTTGAAGATTGTTATAATTCTAATCTACAGCAATGTTGTGGTTATGGAAATGGGATGGTTTGTAGCAGATTCGGTGAATATTGCATGGAGGGGATCTGTAGGCCTCGTAACTGCGGAGGGCAATGTTGCTATTCAAATCAATTTTGCTGCGGCGGAAATGAAGAAGGTGAATGCTATGACGCCGGCCGGGTGTGTTGTTTTTATATAGCTCCTCCTTTTAATCAATACTACTGTGCTTCCCCCTGTAGAGATGAGGTCGTAGATACTGAAAGTTGTGACGAATCAAAGAAGGAAAATGAAAAATGTCCAGGTTATACTCATGGCATGATTCCACCGTTCTGTAGGGATTTCTGTTGGATTGATTATACTGGCTTAAAGATCAAACAATGTTATGATGGATGTCCTCAAAGAGATTGGAACTTGCGCAACGAAATCTGCTATGAACGAAAAAAGTGCGCCGGATCTTTCAAAGATAACCATATGTGTTTGGTCTGTCAGGATGAATTGGTTTGTGTGCCTATGCTATCATCAAACCCGCCCGCTTGTTCTTTTGGGGCAGCTGAATGTATTCTTCAAGTTTCGTGTGCGTTCCTTGTTAATTGTGAAAAGTGTTCACCAACCAATAAAGTCGTCGAGACTCATTATAGAGAAACCTGCGATTGTAAATAAACATTCATATTTTTGAAAAAAGGAGATTGATCATGAAAAAAGCGAAAGTCTTGTTTGCGATGTTTGCTATTCTTTCTATAAGTTGCTGGTTCCGGGGTAATATGCCAGCATTCGCTTCTGAATCATCTGATGATAACAATATGCGGGAAATCACAGATGTGTCTGAAATGATTGCTGTCTTGGATTTAATCGGTACCCGTATACACGAAAATTTCAGTAAAATTCGAACATGGACTGGTCAGGCAGAGGTAGAGATTAAATACCTTCATACCGGAAAGAATGCAGAAGAGATCTTTCAAGCCCATACTAACAGTGAAGGCCAGGCGCCGAGCGCTATTCTGCAGACTATAAAAGAGCAGTTTGAATTTGCGATCGACGCAGAAAAAAATCTTGTTTATACAGACTCCTTACGTCCAAAACCAAGTCAATATTTGAATATAATGAACAAACAAGATCTTGGAAATAAGGGTTCCTATCCTTACCGCTTGACTTCTATTGCAACGCCGGATTATCTTATTCAGGTAAAACCTCGAAGTGTAGATAAAGAGAAGAAAACCATAGCAAACTGGGCAAAGAAAGTCCCGTCCCAAAGAGATCCTTCAACTGAGTTGTATGAGGGAACGAATGATCCCAGGGAAATCTTTTCTCCGGGTGGAGGATATCCCTGGAAAGGATTTGATTTTATTATAGATAAGATCTCCAAAGTCGGCAAGATCGAATTCGACGGGTATCAATATAAGGTATATGAGGTGAAAAGAGGAGATCAGCAGGATTTCACAATTATCCGTCCGGCTGTGGTGAACCTCGAGCGGAGCAGCCCCGAGCATTATGTCATTACGACAAAAATCTGTTCGGAAAAATATGGTTATAACTTTACTGAATGGAAGGTTGCTCGAGGAGATGGGTTGCTTCTTGACGAATATTATTGGGAATATGAATCGGTTGATGGTGTATATTTGCCTAAGATCTATATCGAAAAACAATACAATTCTATGGGCGAAATAATACGTGAAAAAAAATCTCAATATGTTACAAGCTTAATCAGTCGATCAACCCTGATACATTCGGCTATAATAATCTACCTCTTCTTGACGGCGATCTATTCATAGACGAAATCGAAAATAAAAGATATACAGTTCAGGCAGGCCGCCTCGTAGAAGAAACAAAAAAATAAGGGGGCGAATTCTTTTGTACCAATATTTTATTTTTGCTGTAAGTATCGAAGATTTGAGCATTAAAAGCAACGATAGGGCATTTCTTCTTGGCTCCGTGCGGAATCTGAAATCTCAGGGTCTGTTCGACAAAGGGAGATTTGGGTATGCGCTTTATCGGTGAAAAAACCCGTCGGGGGAACGCATTTTACGTTATGGCCTGTCTTCTTTCCTGTGTTTCTTTTCTTTATGCCCAGGAGGGTCCAATCAAGATGGATCAACTGTGCCGGGACTATCGTAAAGCGGGCCGGACGGAGGAGGCGTTTTCTCTGTATCAGCAAGGAATAAGACCATGATCATGAATAAAAAATGTATTTTGACTTCTTTGTTAGTCACACTGTTTTGGAATTCATACAGCTTTACTCTGGCGGAAGACGCCGACTATCAAATCGCAGATTCCAGCAAGATTCCTGAAATTCTGTCCATGTTGGCATCCGTTACAGAGTCCAATTATAATAAAATAAAGACTTGGGAAGGCCGGATCATAAATCAAGAGATTATTACCCTTCGAGGTCAGCAGGCAGCGGATTGTCTCAAAATGTCCACCGACACAGAACCGAACAATCTGCCGAGCGAGATTCAACGAATCATTGCAAAATCTATAGCCTATAAGATTGATGTGGAAAACAATCGTTTTTTCAGGTTGTCAGATTATACAGCTCCCCCTTCCTATTTAGATCCAAAGAGCAATATCGTGTATCCATTGCACTGGGGATCTGGGGAGTCGATTTTTATCGATACACCTGGACATCAAATCGAGATCAGTCCTTTGAGTGAAACAAAAGATCGCGCTATCTTGAGCAGAATAGCCACAAAAAACAGAGCCGGAGCTGTCCGCATAACCGACCCGAGAAAAACATTTTATATAGGGGAGAAGACGCTGTGGCTATCGCTGTCGCAGATATCTCAAATGCTACAAATACCCAATATTGAAAAATACGGTATCGTTATCAAAGAAAAAGATAAAGGCGGTCTTATAACATATCGTATTGAACTCTCCGATCCAGGAAAAGATCGGCCTTTCAGTGTCGTTGTTTTGAACGCCGAAGCGGGATTTAATCGCACCTATATTGAAAACCGATATGATAACGGTTCATTAATGTCTAAAACAATAACCGATTTTGTTACTGTTCAGGGCATATTTCTGCCCCAGAAATGGGAGATGTCGCAATATTTCCCTGATGGAGGGCTGATGCGTCAGGAGGTTTGTATTATTCAGGAGCAGCAGATAAATACCTTTATTCCGGAGGGCATCTTTTCAGAGTTTACTTATTTAAAAGACGGCGACAGTTATCGAGATACAATTCGAAACAAAACCTATGATATTAAAGCAGGCAATCTCGTGGAGAAAACAAAGAAATAAGGGGATGCATACTTCTTTTTGCCGGACAGAAGAAAACGATCCATTTGATCGCCCCGCCGCTTTTGAATTGAGCAGATGGAGGAAAGCAGCGGCTGCATACAAGAAAGCCGATACTCAATCTCAGTCAA
>JAKJEN010000260.1 GCA_022705405.1 Planctomycetota bacterium
TGTTTCAAGACCCTGTTAATATACATATTTCGCATCCAATTCACAGCATAATCCAGTGGAGGAGAAAAACCAGAAATGGCGAAGAAAAAGAAAGTTTTGAAAAACGAAAATGGTAATGTGCTGGATTTGCGGCACACGGGTGTGACAAGGCTGAATATCCCTCCGGCGGGACTGACGGCCCGCGGGCCGATTGTGAAAGAAAACAAGATTCGATACAGCTATAACCCCCATCTTGCGCCGACGTTGCGTTTTGATGCAAGCGGCAAAGCGGATAAAATCAAGACGCTCCTGGAGGAAGCGGGACGGCGGAAACTGGAACCGGAAGAGTTGCAACTTCTCTATGCCGCATTCGCCAATCATGAACCGTGGCTGGAATGGGCGGGCAAACGCGAGCAGCAGTGGTGCGTGGCCGATCCCGTGGCGCTGCATATCCATGAGCGGTTATCCACCCAGGCGATTTTAAAGGTAGCCAAAAGGGAAAATCCCCAGCGCGACCTTTTCTCCGATCCCGAACAGGAATACAAACACGCCGTGCAGTTCTACAAGCATCAGATGGACTGGACAAACCGCTTTATTCTGGGCGATTCCCTGGCAGTGATGGCTTCGCTTTCCCGGAGAGAAGCGCTGGCGGGCAAGGTGCAGATGATCTACATGGACCCTCCATACGGCATCAAGTATGCGAGCAACTTTCAACCAGAAGTCGGCAGACGCGACGTGAAGGACCGCGACGAAGACTTGACCCGCGAGCCGGAAATGGTCAAAGCCTATCGCGATACATGGACGTTGGGCGTTCATTCCTATCTAAGCTATTTGAGAGACAGGCTGCTGCTGTGCAAAGAACTGCTTGCTGATACGGGCAGTATTTTTGTACAAATCAGCGATGAAAATTTGCACCGGATACGACAGACTATGGAAGAAGTTTTTGGAGCAAGCAATTTCATCGCCACAATATGTTTTAAAAAATCTGGAGCGCGAAGTGGCGATTGGCTAGACACAACAAATGATTTTCTTCTTTGGTTTGCTAAAAATCATGAGAAAACAAAATTCCGACGATTGTTCAAAAATCGTCAGGATGGCGATTCGGTTGGAGTATACGATCAGATAGAGCTTAATAGCGGAGAGTGTGTATCTGCGGACTTCGACATAGAAGACATAAAAAGATATTTCACAGATGATCAATTACTTTCACAGGGCGCTACTGATGCTGGAACATTTGATTTCGTATTTGAGGGGTTGACAAACAATCCCGGCGATTCTTATCACTGGAAAACAAGTAAGGACGGACTTTGCCGTCTTGCTCATTCAAATCGCCTTATCCGAATCGGAACGTGGCTGAAGTATAAACGATTTCTTTCGGATTACCCGGTGATTCCAATATCTGATGTCTGGCTTGACACCGTAGTTAGTACATTCAGTGCAGTGGATAAAAAAGTCTATGCTGTTCAAACTGCCACGAAGGTGATTGAACGTTGCCTCCTCATGAGCACCGATCCCGGCGATCTGGTTCTCGATCCCACAGGCGGATCAGGAACAACGGCCTACGTGGCCGAACAGTGGGGGCGGCGTTGGATCAGCATCGACGCCAGCCGCGTGGCGATTGCCATTGCCCGGCAGCGACTTCTTACCGCAAAATTCGATTACTACAAACTCCGCCCAACCAGCGCCGAAGATGTGGACCGGAATCCTGACGGGTCCTGGCTGCATGACACGGAAGGAAATATTTCAGGCACCTGCACTTTCGACTGCAAAACCGTGCCGCACATCACACTCAAGAGCATTGCCCGGAACCAGGCGCTTGATCCCATTTTTGAAAAGTATGAGCCCATCCTGACCGAAAAACTGGCCGCCCTCAACATAGCTCTGACGGCAAGCGTGACCAAGAAAATCCGTTCCGGCCTTCTTCAAAAACTACAAGACAAAATTCTCAAGCAGGGCCGCAGGTCTGTCACCGAGGCGGATGAGCGGCGCTGGCGTCTGCCTGAAAAAGAATGGCGGGAATGGGAGGTTCCTTTCGACACGGACCCGGACTGGCCGGAGGCATTGAAGACCGCACTTGACGATTATCGCGCCGCCTGGCGTCAGAAGATGGACGAAGTCAACGGCTGTATAGCAGCGCGGGCCGATTCGGAAGAGCTGGTTGATCAGCCTTTAAAAGACAACAAGAAAGTGCGCGTGGCCGGACCCTTCACCGTCGAAGG
>JAKJEN010000261.1:0-336 GCA_022705405.1 Planctomycetota bacterium
AATGTGAATCTGAACATTCCGGTTCTCCGTTCGCCTGATTTTATTATCGATGAGCCGGATACGCTCACTTTTACCGGCAAACAGGGGCTGCTTCCTGTCAATGGACAAAATCTGGCTACAGTCCAGGATCAAATTGAATATAAAGGCGTTTCCTGTTTGCGGGTCCGCTTTGTCAGAGCGCTGATTCCTCAAAAGCACGGCGCCATCACAATTGATCCGGCATCGGTCAGCGCCGATATTGCCGTGAGCAGAAAACGCTCACGAGACTCATTCTTCGACGACTTTTTTAGCTCACGCTCTCGCTACGAATACCAGCGATTTGGCGTTTCCTCTCAG
>JAKJEN010000261.1:349-2174 GCA_022705405.1 Planctomycetota bacterium
CCGCCGATTTCTACGGGCTGGTCGGCCGCTATACGATCGCCGGTTCGGCCGATCCTGTGCAGATAAGCGTCGGCGATCCGATCACGCTGACCCTTCGTGTCGGCGGCAGCGAATACCTCAAGCCCGTGCGATGGCCCGATATTGAATCCGTCAAGGGAATGACCGATGATTTTAAGATTCCCGCCGAAAAGTCCGATCCTGAGATCAAGGATGGGCAGAAGATCTTTACCCGTACCATCCGCGCCGCCAATGAACAGGTCAAACAAATTCCTCCGATTCCGCTTAGTTTCTTCGATGTCCAAAAAGGGCGCTATACCACGGTCTATACCGATCCGATACCGCTGCAGGTCCTGCCCACCCGCATTGTCACCGGAGCCGATGTAGAAAGCCGTCAGTTTACGTCCGCCGCCCGACAGATTGAAGCGGTCCGAGAAGGCCTTTCGGCTAACGTCACCGATTCTTCGGCCCTTGTCAATCAGCAGATAACGCCGGCCTCAGCCGCCGGCGAACCGGCGATGCTGATTCTTTGGCTGGGCCCGCCGGCGCTGCTGATCTTCAGCGGTCTGTATAAGTTTTCTGTTCGTACCAGTCCCCAGAGACAGGCAGCCCGCCGGCGTAAAAATGCCCTCTCCGCCGCTGTTCGTCGGATCCATACAGCAGAAAAGCAGTCCGGCTCCGGACCGGCGCTGGCAGCAGCTCTGAGGCAGTATATCGCCGACAAGTTCGACAGGGTTCCCGGCTCTTTGACAGCGGGCGATTGCTCGGCTCTGCTTGACGGTGCGGTTGTTCAGTCCAGCAACGCAGAGAACCTGCGGCAGATGATGGAAACGCTTGAAGCGGCTCAATACAGTCCCGCTGCGTATACACTCTCCAAAACCGAAAAAGAAAAAATTATCGCCTTGCTGAAGGAGATTGAGAAACAAATCCGATGAGAAGTCAGATCTTTGTCATCCTGTTGTCTCTACCCGTTCTTGCCGCCTTTGTTGAGGCAAAGATGACGCAAGAAGAGATCTTCCTGGCTTTTACCGAGGCCAACGCCGCCTTTCGACAGGCCAATGAAAGCATCCAGGATTCCGACAAGGCCCGCCAGTTATATCAGCAGGCGATCCTCCGATATGAAAAAATCATCGCCGACGGAGGCATCCGTAATGCTAAATTATACTATAATTTAGCCAATGCCTATTTGCTCAGCGAAGATCTGGGCCGCTCAATCCTTAATTATCGCCGCGCCCTGAAACTGGATCCGGCCGACTCTCAAATCCAGAAAAACCTGGCCTTTGCCCGCAGCCGCTGCCGGAATCAAATCCCTCCAGCAATAGAAAAAAAGGTTCTTCATCGCCTGTTTTTCTGGCATTACGACTGGCCGGTTCAAACCCGACTGGCCATAGGCGGGGCCTGCCTTGCCGTTTTTTGTCTGTGGCTGACGAGCCGTCTTTGGTTCCCTCGGCTGCCTGCCTCAATAGCTGTGTTTATCCTTTTACTTCTTCTGACCGCTACAATGGCCGGATCGTTGATAATTGAAGAAATCGGCCGCAATCGTAATCTCTCCGGAGTAATCATTGAGGCCTCCGTAATTGCCCGCCAGGGAGATGGGCTGAACTATCCTGTAAGTTTTACCGAGCCGCTAAGTGCGGGAACTGAGTTTGATCTGCTTCAGCGGCGCGCGGGCTGGTTCCAAATACGTCTGGCTGACGGGTCTGATGCGTGGATTCAGGACGTCGGCGCCGAGTTAATTTGACATTCCTTTAATCTGCACTTTCCAAAAAATAAATAGTTAAGCGGCCAGTTTCATGAGCTTATAGAACTGCCGCACGAT
Source organism: Planctomycetota bacterium (assembly GCA_022705405.1). GTDB lineage: Bacteria > Planctomycetota > Phycisphaerae > Sedimentisphaerales > Anaerohalosphaeraceae > JAHDQI01. The sequence continues at coordinate 2,166 of JAKJEN010000261.1, forward strand.
TTTTCGAGT
>JAKJEN010000262.1 GCA_022705405.1 Planctomycetota bacterium
TAGGAGGCGGCAACGGACTGGGAGACGGGCGAACCGGTCAGGGCATCAGTCTGATTACGGGAAAACCGATTACCAAGGCAGAAGGCCGACTGTGGGACGGACGGGGGAGCCGGTTTCTAAAGGTTGATGGGAGTTGGTTCATTGACGGGGTTTTTGTTCCGGGCAGAAGTTCTGAAGGCGATCCAATTATCAGTTCGTTCGGTCACCTATTCCGGAATTGTCCGGATACCGGCGGGGATTTTCCGGAGTTTATTCCGGTCGGGCAAGTCAGGAATCCTCCGACTCGTATTTATCTGTGGTTTTGGATGAGCCGGTTTCCCGGGCTTGTTCAAAACCGGCAATCTGCCTGTACGGCAATGCGGGCATAACGTTTGATCTGGATGCAGTACGAGCGGCGGTGCCGCAAAGCCGAATTGTTTCTCTAAGCGCTGTTTGTGGGTTATCTCCTCTGGAAAATCGGTCGGAGGCGGCATCCGGTACCGGACTGGCCGATATTTTTGTTTTGGTGGACGGAGCTGTTGTCTATGAAAAGCGGGCTGTTTCGCGTTTTTCGCAGCCCTCTGCAATCCAAATTCCCATCGGCCCTAAAGATCGCTTTGTGACTCTGGTCGGCGCCGACGCTGGAACTGGTCCTGGGGCAGAGTGGATCGTGTTTGTCGAACCTTTTCTGAAACTTACTTTGGAGGATTGAGCGAAAGACTTTGTTGCCTGCGTTAAGAAATCAGAATCTATGAAGTGAAGTGTGTGCGTTGCAGGACGGATTTGTTCGTTTTGCAGAAAAACAAAGAAACCCTTAATTTGTTGAGGAGGTGAAAAAGATGAAAAAAGTGTTGTGGATGGCCATGTTCACGCTGGCTCTGGGTATTGGGGCTCAGGCGAATCTGATGACCAACGGCGATTTTAACACCGGCGACTTGACCGGCTGGTGGACCTGGGTGCCGGATTCGGAGACTCAATCGATTACAGTTCAGTCGGTTGTCGCCTATGACAGCAGTCCGAATGTACTGCTTAGTTCCGCTACAGACGGTTCGTGGCAGGAATTGGGACAATCAATTGTATGCACAGCGGAGACTCTTTATACGCTGGATCTTGTGTACAATTCAACCGGCTGGGTCGGAGCGGGCATTAATCTGAAGTTTATGGATTCCGGCTGGGGCTATATCGACTATGAATGGATCAACTTGCTGTCGTCGTCTTCGGAGGGTACCGGAGAATGGACGCCGTTTAGCGCTACCTTTACCGCGCCCGCCGGCGCCGAATTGGTGGAGGTCAAACTCACTATGGGCGGCTGGGGCAGTTTATATGCGGACAATGTCAGCATCGTCCCGGAACCGGCCAGTCTGGTTCTGTTGGGTCTTGGCGGCCTGACGCTTCTGAAAAAGAAGAGCTGACAAGATATTAGTTGAAAGGAACTCTGCTGCGGCGTTTGCAAGCAGGCGCCGCCGCAGAGTCTTTGCGAAAAGGCCAAACCGGTGAGCGGGAACACAGGGGCGTGCAAAGTGGAGAATCACAGCTGTGCAAGCCCCCGTTTTTCCGTCGGTTTTGGGTGAGATAAAAAAATGATTCGGAGGTATGATTATGGTCCAAAGAAAAATGTTTCTTGTACTGCTTGGAATCGCTCTTGTATGCCAGGCCCAGGCAGTGGAATTGCTCACTAACGGCAATTTAAACGATTATACCGGCACGCTTGGCGTCAACGGCAGCTATCCCAACGGCTGGACGCTGGATATTCAGACTCCTGCCAGCGCCTGGTTTCAAATGCAGAACACCTTTTCGCCGGATGGGTCTCCTGTGGCAACGATGTATGTCAACCAGGCGGGCCCCGGGGTGTACCTGCGGCAGACGGTCTCCTTTGAGCCCAACAGCATCTCCAATTTGTATTTCAGCAGTCTGGTCAACACGCAATGGTATAGCAGCAATAACTGGGGCGATGCGATTGTGGAGCTGACCTACAGCGAACCTAACGGCAGGTATATTTCCTACGATGAATTTGTAATCCTGTCGGATAATCAATACCCGGCGCCCACGACATGGACAACCTATAGCCATGTTTTTGCCGTACCGCCGGGAGCAGGTAAGGCGGAACTTGCCCTTCACGGCTCCGATTGGATAAAAGGTCTTTACTGGGATAATGTTTCCTTGAGCTATACGGGCCAAACACAGGCGG
>JAKJEN010000263.1:0-1880 GCA_022705405.1 Planctomycetota bacterium
TTCCATGATTTGCGGCACTGGGTGTCCCAGTCTTCGGTGCATGCATCGTCGTTGAATCCCATCCAAGTGTTAGCACCGGGGTAGGCCTCGACAATGTAATAGGTTTCGTAGCGACCAAGAGGCTCATTGAAGTGGCGCTTGACATACTCGGTACCAGGATGGTTGTGGATCGGCATGCTGGTGCGTTCAGGAGGCTGCTTGTCCGGAAAGTAACCATCATCAAGCCAGATCTCGACAGGAATCAGCCCCGGATAGGCGCGCGCGGGGAATTCTCCCACGAAGGTCTCAGCATTGTCGATAAGCAGATTCACGCTGGGGATATTGATTTTGACGCCGTTTTCCAGTTCAATCAGCAAACTGAGGTCGGCACCTGCCAAACGGTTCCAGGCATTGTTTTCCAGTCCGGGAATATCCCATAGCTGGCGGTAACGATAGGCTCCCCATGGTCCGGGGGAGTAGGTGCGAATCTGCTTCATGGGCTGACCGGCGAGTGCGGAAAGGATTTCCTTGAAGACCTTTTCCGGCATGATTGTCAGCTTGTCCGCTTCCACGGCTTCGCAGTAGAAATCACATTTGCCCAAGGTGTTGGTCTTATGGCGCTGAAGGATATAGAAATCGTTGTAGTAATATTCCTTCCAGCCGTAATCTTTCCGTGCCTCGGTGGAACCAAAGGGTACCAGGTCGCCGTTCCACATTTGCCAGAGCATGGGATTGGCGGTCATGTCAAAATAGCAGCGAAGAGCGCCGCTGCATTCGGGGAAGCACTTCAAGGCACCGGTGCCATAGATCATGCAGAACTTGTCAGGGCAGGAATCCTCGAAGGCTTTGAGTTTCACAGGATCAATGAAATCGTCGAAGGTTCCTACATTGTTGACCTTGCCGAAGCAGGGATCGTCAGTGATCCATTCCGCCTTCAGTTCCGCCAGCTTTTCCGCATCATAGAAAATAGGCGCACAGGAGAACGCCTCAGCATTGCGAAGCTTGCGTTGGAGAGCAGGAACAATCTTTCCCCAGTCAATCCCATACCAACCATCGAGAATCAGGCAACATGATTTTTTTGCATTGACTGTTTCGACGATCATATCAATAGCCGCATCAAATCCGTGACGAATTTGCGCCAACGATGAAGGTGCGATCTTGACGAGGTTTTCCGCATTGTGGCGATTTTCATAAATAGGCATCGCGTTTCCCTTTTTTATTTTACCGCAAAAAAAATTTCGAATTTAGTGTTCACTGTGTGGTACTATATTATCCTCATGTTCACTTGTCAATGACTTTTTAAATAAATTTTGTATTTTTTTTTGTGTTTACGGTTGAAATAGTGTTCAAAGTGTTCTATATTATATAACATAAAAACAAATTAAGCGTTAACACTGTTTTTTAATAACGGATGAGGTTAAGGATGATACAAAAAGATGATGCACAGATTGGTGCCAAAATTCGCAATTTACGACTTCGCGGTAATATTTCTTTGAGGAAATTAGCAAGGGAATCGGGCGTTTCGGTCAGTTATCTTTCATCCATAGAAAAGAACGCCACCTCGCCAACGCTGGCAACTCTCCGCAAAGTTCTCGTTGCTTTGGGAACTAACTTTTTCGACTTCTTTAACGAACAGGAAAGCAATAGCGATGTCTTTATTTTTCGTATGACCGGTATGCGGACTGTGACAGATGTTGACCGCGAATACACTTTTATACTGCCGCATCGTGACGATATCTGTTTGGAAATGATGGATGAAAACTATTTTGCCAGCAACAGCATAAGTGAATTCGAAACTTTTGAGGCCGATTTCTGCGGTTACGTCCTTTCAGGGGAGATTACTCTTGAAATCGGCGACGAGATTCCTGCTAAGCTTTCCGGCGGTGATGCTTTTTATGTTC
>JAKJEN010000263.1:1890-2159 GCA_022705405.1 Planctomycetota bacterium
GTGGATACTGCGAAAAAGGGAAAACCGCACGGGTAATTTCAGTTCTTTTCCCGGTCGATGGTAAAACAATACAATCGCAAACAAAATAACAACGGATCGTATAAACAAATGAAAAAGCAAAAAGACCGCTACAATGTAACCGATCTGGGATTGCCCGAAGAGATCAGCTGTACTATGCAGCACCTGATGCTCCCGATGCGTGACGGAATCAAACTGCATACCACCGTCTATTTTCCTCCTGTTCGAAAGAGGAAGGTGCCAGCGGTGCT
>JAKJEN010000264.1 GCA_022705405.1 Planctomycetota bacterium
GCCCGCCACATCGCAAAAAATCTCGTAGCAGCAGGGGTGGCCGACGAAATCCTTATCCAGCTTGCCTATGCCATCGGCATAGCCAGGCCGGTCGGATTGTATGTCAATACCTACGGCAGAAGCAGAGTGAAAATGAGTGACAGTGAGATCGCCGCTAAAGTGAATGAAATCTTTGACCTGCGCCCGGCGCTGATCGAAGAAAGACTCAACCTGCGAAAACCCATCTATGCCGAAACTGCCAGATATGGCCATATGGGAAGAACTCCGGAAAAGATTACCAAATCGTTTAACCCTCCCTACCACGAGGAAAAAAGAATCGAAGTGGAGTTGTTTACCTGGGAAAAACTGGATTACGTCGAAAAAATCAAGGAAGCTTTCCTTATCGGATAAACCGGGTTCATCCCCGGTGGTATAGAAGCGCATTGACTGCAGGAACGGACTCCCGTTTTGCCCCGCGAAAAACCCGCAACAGTCAATGCGCTTTTGTTTTGCCCGCAATTTAGCCCGGTGAGTGTAACCTCTTCCGCAGTTTTATCGAATAAAAAATGATACCGTTCACCAAATTAGTCACCATGAACAGAAAAATGCTTGCCATTGCCACTCTTCCGTTTGTGAAAGCCCAGTTGCTGAAAACCTTACTGGAAAAGGAAGATATCGAATGTATGCTTGAAGATGTAAATTTACTGGAAGGAACTTCTTCCATGGCTGTCAGGGTGCGAATACGGGAAGACGATCTGGAAAAAGCCTATCCCATCATGGAGGAATTCCTGGGTAAGCCCGACAAGAGAGTGGCTGCCGGCAGAGAACAGGAACGCCAGATCCTTGTACCGGTCGATTTTTCTGATTTCAGTCTGAAAGCAGCAAAAATTGCCTTTGAGATCTCAAGCCAGTTAAATTCCAAAATGGTCCTGTTCCACGCCTATCCCAATCCCATTGTCTATTCAGTCCCTTTCAGCGATGTGTACGCATTGGATACCGGTTTAATGGCCCATCTTGAGAATGCGGAAAAAAATGCGCAGCAAAACATGGAAATTTTCCTGAAAGAACTGGTCAGCCATTTTTCCAAAGAACGATGGAACAGAATGGAAACCGAATACATCATCAAAGCCGGGGATGCCCAAGACGATATCTTATCCTATGCCCATAAAAATCAGGTGCTTGTCATCGTTATGGGAACCCAGGGAAAAGCCAAAAGTGACTATGACATCATTGGCAGCGTGACCGCTGAAATCATTATTTCAGCGAAAGTGCCCGTACTGGTAATTCCACCGGAAGTTCCCGAACATATCGCCACCAACTTCCATAAAATAATGTATGCCACTAATTTTGATGAAAAAGACTTTCTTGCCATCGAAAAGCTAATGGGCATCATTGAACCGTACAGTGTCGAAATCCATTGCGTGCATGTGGGACGCAGTGAAGAACCCATATGGAATCTGGCCCGGCTTCAGGGAATGAAAAACATACTCCAATCCAAATACCAGGATAAGATTTTTGAATGCCATCTGATCATCGGAGATGATATTCTGAATGAACTCGACAAATTCATCAAGGAAAACCAGATCAATGTGTTGTCACTGACCACCCGAAAACGAAGCATGCTGGCAAGGATATTCAATCCCAGTATTGCCCGCAAAATGTTGTTCCACACCCAAATTCCCCTTCTGGTCTTCCATGCCTGAACCCTAAAAGGCATTTATCTACCCTGGCCTGCGTTCATCAAGAAAACAGGCAGCCGTATGTTGGATGGCTTCACTCAACGGCCGGTAGCGGAAACCTGTCTTCTCCGTGATCTTTGATCCGTCGTAACGGATTTCGCGGTTTGAGTTTGCTACTGCTTCGCGGGTGATGCGGGCAGGTTTACCCGTGATAAACGCCCATAAGAACGACAACCTCCAGGCTATCTCTAAAATGTAACTCAGATTCCCGGCATTGAGCAGATATTTCCGGTTCTTTAAACGCTCAAAATTGTCGTTTCGGGTGAGTAAAAGGATGGCATCCACCACATCCCTCACATCCACGAAGCCCGTAATTCCACGAGTATAAAAAGGAAAACCACGGTATACGGCAGGGAAAAATAAGGTACTGCTGCTTTGCCAGTCACCTGGTCCTAGAATAATGGATGGATTAACAACCACACTATCC
>JAKJEN010000265.1 GCA_022705405.1 Planctomycetota bacterium
TTTGCTTGCTTTTCTGCTGGTAAATCTGCAGGGCTTCAGAAATCGCCTGGAGGACTTTATAATGGGTATCCGGGCCGCTGGCCTCCGGATCCAGGGCGACGGAAATCACATCCGGCTTGATTTTCTCCAGATACCGGACAATCGGCAGAATGTCCCGTTTTTGGGTGGGCTGTGGAGTAAAAATATCGCCTGTATAAAAACCCAGACGCAGGTGGTTCACATTGTCGCACTTCCAACCATAGTAGCCCCAAAGGCATTCGGCCTCCCATTCCCGGCACATTCCTTTCAGTCTTTGAATATCCCGAGGATCCCGTCCCCCCGGGTACTGTGTCAAAAAATAATCCAGCAGTTTACGGACAGTCTTCTCGACATGAGCCATCGTTTTAACTGAATAAATCTCCAGCAGATTCCGTAAAAAACGCCGGGCACAGCCCTCATTTTTCATCTCCGGATTCGAGGCCGCCACGCCGTCCAGATATTGCCATACATCGCGGTTGCGGCCTATCAGGTTGTGGGGATTGAAGTATCCTTCTTTGAAAAGGCCATCCAAGATCCGGCCGTCCAGAAAGCAAAGCAGATTTTTGGCCTGATCTGCCATGAAATGATTGGTTACAGAGGTAAAACCGCTGGTTAATGTCAGAAAATAATGGCAGTTGCTCGGCTTGCGAAAATGCCGAACAATCTGGGCAAAATAGCCGAGCATAATATCGTCGTGATGCGGCTCGGTATGCAAAAAACAGGTATTTTCCAGAGATCGGATACCGTCGATAATTTTGCCTTCCAGGCGTTCTACAGCCCATCGATTCAACTGCCTGATTGATTCTTTCCGTTTCTGGAGCAACAAAAGAGCGGATGGATTGCTGTCATAATCTGTTTTATTCAGTTTTTTGATCGGCTTGCGCTTTTGAATGGAAAGGTCCAGTACAATCTGCTCGACCTGCTGATTTGTCAGATCTTTCTGTTTTTTCAGAAGTGCATAGTTGCGTTCATCGAGCAGTTTGGCTGCGCCCTGGGTTATATAAAAACGGGCAAAAGGCAGATCCTGCAGGCAGGTTGCCGGAACCTTTACGTTTTTGGGAGACTGGATCGCATTGGCTACAACCGGCGCCTTGGCTTCTCCGGCGGCCATAATAATCGCCGTACAGCGCGGATTGTAAGTAATGGTATTAAGGCCGATTGTAATAACATGGCACTTTCTGGCAATCTCAATGCCGCCTAAATCCGTCGCCGCCGCCGCCTGGGTTTCATAGTTGGTCTGGCACAGCCGGGTTGTGGAGAAGTGATTGGAACCGCTGATATTAAATCCGATATGGCCGTCAGGTCCAATGCCTCCAAGGAAAAAACCGATCCCTCCCATTTTCCGAATTTGATCTTCGTATTCCATACACCATTGGTCGATCTGCCGCAGCAATTCTTTTTGATCTTCTTCCAGGCCGGTCCTGGGTTGTCGGTATCGCAAAGACAAGTCAACCTGCTTGGTCGGCCAGATCTCATATAAAGGACGACCGTTAGACAGGCCGATTTTGCAGGGATCAATCAGCATGGCTTTTTGGGCATCCAGACCAAAGCCCTTCAGGTAATATTCTTTGACATAATAAGAAAAACTATTTGTTTGGGCGGAATGAATTGGATAGAACTCGTCAATCTGCACAAAATACAGACTTTTCATATCGGGTTTAATCGAGGGATCTATCCCCCATTCATCAAGTTCTTTTTGAATTTGGGGCTTTTTCCAATCTTTCAAAAGACGAGTGACCCATTTTATAAAATACTCCGGCGTTTTGCCGGTAGGCAGGGCTATCAGACCGCCCGGATTGTGTTGAACCCATTCCAAAAACCGAAGCGCAGTCAATTTCCCGAGCATTGGAAAATGCGGGACAACAATAGCGGGAATTTTTTCCGTTGGGGGATACAGGCAGTCATATTCTGACATTTTAAGGGCATGTTGTTCGACCGGAGATAATTTTATTGTTTTCCTGGCCATTAATGGATCCTTATTTTCGTTTTAACGGCTGTTTATAGTCTCGTTTGCGTCTTTAATCCAGTCTATTTATTCTAGCTGCACTTTCCAAAAAAAATAACAGTTAACACCGCTCTTTAAAATACAAATTTGCAAATAAAAATGGCTCATCCTTG
>JAKJEN010000266.1 GCA_022705405.1 Planctomycetota bacterium
ACACGTTGAAGGAGTGTTTCCACAACAAAGGCGTAACCGCTTCCGGAGAACTCGTCAGAAACGGCATCGTAGCCGTCTCCCGGGATCTGGAACGAAAAGGTTTGACATTAGGAACCAAAATTCAAATCGGCAATATGGGGACTTTCGTCATCAAAGACCGGATGAATCGCAGAAAAAAGGGAAACATTGACATTTACATGACATCTTACACAGACGCATTAAAATTTGGAAAACGGAAATACGCTCTGGTTCGAAAGCCGAAAGCGTCCGCGCTCCCGGTGAATCTTAAGCAGTATGTCTGGGTTCTGAATTAACGGTGGGTCAACCGCAGCACAAGGCCATCCAGGGGTATGAGCTCCTCACCCCTGGATGGCAAAAACCCCGAACCCCTCGCATCCTTGCCGCGCCTCGCCTGAAATTGATAAATTAAGTAAATTAAGGGGACGGTTCTATTTTTCATTGACTGGCCAATTGGAAACCAATAGAATGTTCTTCAATTACGGTTTTCGGGAGGTTATCCCTATGCGTAAAATCTTTGTCTGTGCCGTCATTGCCGCAAGTCTTGTTTTCGCCACATGCCAAATCGCCGGCGCCAGCGACCTTTGCTGCATCGGCAATACCGAAAAGCAGATTCAAGGCGTCTGCGTGGTCAAGAATTTTCAGGAAGGCCGCATTTGCCTGGAAGAGATTCAGGATGCGAAATCCAAATCCTGCTGGGGATTGTCCGGGTGCTATCAGTTGAAGGATCTGGGCAGCGCCAAAGCAGGCGATCACGTCATCGTGACGGGCTGGCGGGAAGGCGACATGAAATGCTACCAGGGACCGAACTGCGGCAAGGTCATCGTCATGAAATGAAGAAAAGCGTTTATATCGGAAAGCTGTTGTCCGGATTATTGTTACTCACCTCGATAACAGGCAATGCTGCCGTTTCCATGGAGTCGGATCGGGCACAGTATAAAGATTATGTCTCTTCCGGAAATTATTTCCAATGCAGGATTCCCGCGAGCTGGGGCGTTTACCACCCTGGCTTTGGTTTATCGGAGGAAGAGAAAAAAGTATATGGCATCACCCTTATCGGACCTCAAAACGACGGTCCGCTTTCTCCGGTCATTTCCATTCATTATTACGCGCCGGGCAATCTTCTGCACAAAACCATTGATGTGTATATCCGGAGGCACGCCGGATCGAATTTGAATTTTGAAACAGAAGGCAAATCCTACGGTAAAGTCAGTGAAGTTGAGATTGCGGGGAGAAAAGCAAAAATATTTGAAAGAATCGATATTCGGCTTGTCGGAGAGCGGGTTCTCAATCCGACCAAAGTACCGGTTTACGATAAATTTGTAACCATCCCCGCCAAAAGCGGCGAGGGATTTTATGCTTTGCGGCTGTCCGTACCCGTTCAGATCAAGGATGAATCTCTGAAGCTTTTTGAAGGAACGGTTAAATCCTTCCTGCCGGAGCATTGAGGCATCCGTCATGTGGCTTTGGATTGTCGTCAACCAAGGGGATGCATCCCCTTGTTCTATGGGACATTCAGTTCATTCGCATTCCGCCGCAGACGTTGATCGCCTGGCACGTGATGTTTTTCGCCAGATCAGAGCACAGAAACAGCGCCATATGGCCGATATCCTCGCCGGACTGAAATCTCCGCAACGGAATGGATCTCCGCAGATTCTCTCTTAACACATCCTGAGATTTGCCGGAGTGTCGGGACATCTGCTGAATCAGCCCCCCGCCCTGTTTTTCCCCCAGCCCCGTCTCAATGAGTCCGGGGCAGATCCCGTTGACATTGATGTTATGCCGTGCGGCCGCCAGGCCGATGCTCTGGGTCAGGCCGAGCAGTCCGAATTTCGACGATGAATAATGAGAAAAAAAGTCGCTGCCCATCCGGGAGGACGCCGAGAGGATATTCACGATTTTGCCTTCTTTGCGCGGAATCATCTGCTGGAGAACCGCCTGGCAGCAGTTGTGCACGCTGATCAGGTTGACTTCCAGGATGCTTCTGAATTCATCATCCGTCGATTCCATGTAGGGCTTGTTATAGGAAATTCCGGCGCAGTTTATGAGATGGTCGATTTTGCCGTCTTCTTTGACTATCCGATCAACCAGCGAGTAAATTT
>JAKJEN010000267.1 GCA_022705405.1 Planctomycetota bacterium
AGAGGATTCGCGTCAGAAGACGGTGGGTATGCTGACGCGAAACAAGGATGTAGTCGGTCTGTTCGCGGTCAATCAACCGACGACGGTCGGCGCCTATAAAGCATTGCAGAATCAGGAATTGATCGGCAAGGTAAAGATGATCGGTTTCGACTCAGACCCGGTTCTGCTGGAGGGAATTGAAAACGGCGGTGTAGAGGCGATTGTGATTCAAAATCCCTACGCGATCGGGTATGAGGGGGTTCGGATTGTGATCGAGGCGATCGAAGGCAAAGCGGCGCCCCCTCAGGTACCGATTGAAAGTATGGTAGTGGATCAGAGCAATCTGGCCCGGATGAAGGAGGAATTCCCCGCGGCATTGGGATTGTAAGGAGAGTACGGTTGGTCGGCGAACTGAAGATGCAGAATATCGTCAAGACGTTTGGGCCGGTCACAGCCCTGCGCGATGTGACGTTTACGGCCGGGCCGGGGACTGTCCATGCCCTGTGCGGGGAAAATGGAGCGGGCAAATCAACCTTGATGAAGGTGCTGGCGGGGGTGTTTCCGCCAGACAGCGGAGAAATTTTTCTCGATGGGCACAAACGCATATTTACTCACCCGCGACAGGCGTTGGAAGCGGGCATCTCGATGCTGTACCAGGAACTGGATCTGGCCGAACACCTGACGGTATATGAAAATATCTTTCTGGGCCGGGAAATGAGGAAAAAAGTTCCGTTTGTAATCGACCGTCGTGCGATGATCAATCAGACCCTCCAAAATTGTAAAAGATACGGATTTGATCTGGATCCGGAGGCGACTATCCGTTCTCTGACCCCTGGTCAGTGCCAGATTGTCGAACTCTTAAAGGCCCTGATGAAAAATGCCCGCGTTATCGTGATGGATGAGCCGACCTCTTCGCTTTCGGAAGGGGAGGCCGTGCAGCTGTTCAAAATCGTCCACCAATTGCGAAAACTGCGACTGACGATTATTTATATTTCGCACCGGATGGAGGAGGTCAAGATCCTGGCCGACCAGATCAGCGTGCTGCGGGATGGGGCGGTAGTGGCCGCCGGCAGCGCCTCCCAAATGGACATCCCGACCGTAGTTAGACATATGGCCGGCCGTGAGTTGAAGGACTATTATCCTGTCCGCACATCGAATCCCGGCCCGACGCTGTTTGAAGCGAATCATCTGAGCAGTGAGGAGGGAATCCGGGATATCTCGTTTTCCATCCGCTGCGGGGAGATTGTAGGTATGGCGGGACTGGTGGGAGCCGGCCGGTCAGAGACCGCGCGGGCAATTTTTGGGATTCGACCGCTGACCGGAGGCAGCATTCGTCTGAACGGCCGACCGGTTAAGATCCGACGCCCGTCCAAAGCCATCAAAAAAGGGATTGCTTATTTGACCGAAGATCGAAAGCGTTCCGGGCTGTGTACGATTTTGCCGTGCAGTTGGAATATGACGCTGCCGAACTATCCGCGGATCGGGATGCGGCTGCTGCTGAACCTGCATAAAGAACAGAAACTTTGCCGATCCTATGGCGAGAAAGTGGCTGTCAAATGGGCCTCGCCGCAAGCGCCTGTATGTTCTCTCTCCGGCGGCAATCAGCAGAAGCTGCTGATCGGAAGGTGGCTGATGGCGCGGTCAGAATTTTTGATCTTTGACGAACCCACACGCGGGATCGATGTAGGCGCCAAGAAGGAAGTCTATCATCTGCTCACAGAACTGGCTGCCGAGGGAAAGGGCGTTTTGATGATTTCTTCGGAACTGCCGGAACTGTTCGGGATCTGCGACCGGATCCTGGTGATGCGCCGGGGCCGCCTGGTCGGCGATCTGAATACGCGCGACACGTCCCCTGAAAAAGTGATGCATTTGGCCGCTGTAGAGGAATAAAAATGAACCGATTTGCCAAACAATTGCTGCCGTTTTGTTCGCTGATTTTTATTATTTCGCTGTGGACTTTTCTGGAGCCGGATAATTTTCTGTCGTATCGCAACTTCAGCAATGTGCTGCGGCGGTCATCGGTTAACGGGATTATGGCGGCGGGGATGACTTATGTAATTATCACGGCCGGAATTGACCTTTCGGTC
>JAKJEN010000268.1 GCA_022705405.1 Planctomycetota bacterium
TTCGCCAGACAGACTACTGCCTGGGACTGGTGCCTGGCCCTTCGTAAGCCCGGTATCAATATCGCCAGCAAAAGTCCGATGATCGCAATCACCACCAGCAATTCAATCAGTGTAAACGCGGGGGAAACCCGGATCCCAGCCGCCGATTTTGCCTTTCGTTTCTGTTTCATACGCGCCTAAAACCTTAAATACAGGAAAATCCGGAAAAGGCCCGACTTGCGCAGGCCTTTTCCGGGGTCATCTTCTTTTATGGAAAAACAACATCCTGAAGCCATAACTCGGCTGCCTGCGCCAAATCCTGCAAATCAATGCGGCCGTCCGCAACGATATTGGAATCCAGAATCAGCGGCTGAAGCATCGGGCTGACCTCTGCTCCGCCCTCTACCGCCAGGAAAAGTACTTCCGCATCGGACAACGCATAATCATAAACACGGAAATCATCTATCCATCCATCCATATAGCCCCCGTCGCCGCCGGACCATCGCCAGGCGCCGATCGAAAAGAAACTGTCGATCCCGTCAATGGCAGGCGAGTAATCGCCATCCGCAAAGCCCTCTGCAACCAGCCGGCCGTTTTGATAAATCCGCATCAGACCGGCGCTGTAGCTTTTGACGAAAGCATAGTGGACCCACTGATCCTGAGGATGCTGCGGATTGGTATACAGATCGGAAGCGGAATACCGGCGGCTGCCGCTCCAAAGGAGTGTGTTTCCGCCGGCCGTCTTATATTGAAATTTTCCAGTGGCATTCACCCAGTTGCCGACCACTTCTCCATCCAGGCCGATCTGGAACAGTTCGCTGTCTGTATCCGTCTGGCCGGGATCTTTCAGCCACAAGGAAATAGTGGATTCAGCCCCCAGGTATTGAGTCGATTCTTCCGGAGAAGGATAATTTGGATCTCCGATATTCGCCGCCGCCACCGGAACCTGCACATAGGTGCTGTTGCCCAGATACAGACAGTCCGAACCGTTTATGCCGCTTCCGGCTCCGCCCCAGACCCCTTCGAAGTTCAGGGAGCCATGATATCCAAAACCTGACGAATCGATAACCGTATTTCCGCTGCCTTCATCAAACGTATACCACAAGACTGGATTGCGCGCCGGGGCTTGCGCTGTCACAAGATATTCTTCCTGAAGCCAGTGATTCGACAATTGAACAAAATCATAGATATCCACCACGCAATCCCGGTTGATGTCGGCCGGCGTATAGCCGCGCAGACACATCGGGGAACTCAGGCGAAGATTGTCGATCAGAACAGATCCCGCTCCGCCCGCAACAGGGTTGGAACGAAATCCCACACCGATCGTGATCTTCGTAATTTGGGTCATTTGCACCCCCTGATCGGCAAAGGTCTCAAAAGCAATCGGCCAAAAATGGAACCATTCATAATCGGCCTGCTGATTCAGTTCTGCAACCAGCGGATATTGAACCGTCCCGCTCTGGGCTCCGTCGTTGGACTCAAGGGTGACAAAAACAGACTCTGCCATATTATCATGCCCTTTTACATCCAGGACCAGCATCTGATTGCCGCCCCGGGTCCAGTCGGACTGGCAGCCCAGCAAACCTGCATCCGCCGTCGCCTCCACGTAATAAGGAGAGACCGAATTGTCATAATCGATCTGCATCGCATTGTTGTTTAGAACTGCACCAGCCCCCCAGACTGCCTGCAATTCAGCGTCTGAGGCATACTCAAACAAGTCCAGATTCGTAAACGGACTGATTGTAAAGGACCAGATCGTCTCGCCCTGTACGATCCCAATAGAGGTCGTTTGGTCAACTCGCCAGTAATACTTCTGCCCCTTAACCACATCCGAAAGCGACAGCACAAAATTCGGATCCGTCAGCGGCACAGTACCCAGAAACTCCGGATCCGACATCGTCGCGCCGGCGACTCTCTCTTCGCTGGTCCCCAAATAGACATAATGAACCCCGATGGCTTCTTCCGCAGAGTTCCAGTGCAGGGTGGGGCCGTTTCCGCAATTGTTTCGGTCCTCCCAGGACACCGACGACATATTGCCCGGATAGACTAGCTCC
>JAKJEN010000269.1 GCA_022705405.1 Planctomycetota bacterium
CCTTTGGATGATATTTTAAAAACGACAAGCGGAGTCTACCATCAATAGGGAAAGGCATTCCATGTCAGCTTCAAGTTGTTCTCATCCATTCATTGTCAATGATGATGCCAGCACATTCTTATACAATGCAGATGCTTGCGGTCCCAGCGAATTAAGACAATACCTGACAGATAAATATGCCAACCGTGAGATCGACTCGGTCGCTTTCTGCGCAGCTTTCGGAGCAGGCAACTGTTATTACAACACCAGGTACTGGAACCGCTTCATGGGACTTTGTGACCCGATCAACGATTTTTGGGCACATCGGGTACAACAAAACTTTGCTCTTTTCGACCGGGCCGGACTGGATTATTTCGGACACGCCATCCAAATTTTACAGAATCTGGGCATCAAACGTTTGGCAAGCATTCGGATGAATGACTGCCATGCGATTTTCAGTCCTTACTGCCGCAGCGCTTTTTGGACGGCACATCCGGAATACCGGCTTGGAAGCGCAGCCAAGACGGAATACTATGCCGCAGGTCTGAATTTCGCCCTGCCCCAAGTACGGCAACTTTTTCTTGAGCAGATTCAGGAAATAATCGAGCTTTTCCCTGATCTTGATGGCATTGAACTGGACTTTATGCGAAGTCCTTTTTTCTTTGCAGCCGGGTCGGAGGAACAACAGATTCCCTTGATGAATGAAATGGTGCAGTCAATACGGGCTTTTCTGCAAAGCACTGGGCATAAATATCAATTGGCCGTCAATGTCCCGGCCAGCCCCGAGAGCTGCCGGCTCTGCGGGCTGGATGCTATCCATTGGGCCAAACAACATTGGATCGACCGTCTCGCTGTCGGTTATTATTTGGCCAGTCCGGCGGTTCCGATAGCCAGCTGGCGTCAGCTTCTCCCGAAATCCATGCAACTTTATTGCTATACCAACTGCAGTCAGCAGAACAGTCAGTACCTGAGTCTGGAAAATTATCTGGCCATTGCTGCCAACAGCCTTGCCAACGGAGCAGATGGCCTGTATCTGTTCAATTTCTGCTGCTTCGATGAACTTTCTTTTATGATGCCGAAAGACCCGGTGACAGGCCCATATCCAATGCCCGACTTCCCGACCCGCAAAAATCTGCCGGACCTCGAAAAAACCCGTTCCATCCTCAAGCAAAAACTGGATGACAATGCGTTGAAAAACGCTGATAAGCATTTTCAATTTTTGATGTCACCACAATATCAGCCACATTTTCCGCCCGGCCCACACACATGGATGCGGCAACAAACAACCATGAAAATGCGATTTTACTGCCAAAACGGTGACTTGGATAAAATTCAGGCGAAACTTCAATGGTTACTTGTCGGAGTCACCACACAAGATCAATTCAAATTCCGATTGAATGACTTACCTTTATGCGTCCAACGCTCACATTGTTTTAAAGGAAGAGATGCCAGGCTGCATCCGGAAAAAATCCTGCCATATTCGATTTTCCATGCATCAATACCAAAAAATCAGCTGAAGAATGGCGAAAACCAACTCGTATTGCAATTGCTGAAGGCGGAGGCGAACTTGAATTATCCAATCGAGCTGCGGGAATTGGAATTAAAAGTTTGGACAAGCTGATTCGGAAAATTTTGATTCTTCATGAGGGAGTAAATGCCGTGAAATCAATACAATCATGAAACAAATCTTTGCCATCACTCTGCTTCTTCTGGCTGGGGCTTCTTTATATACTTGGCGAACACAGCCGGAACAGCAAACCCAGCGCCCGATCATCCGTTGGAAAAGTGACCCCAATCCGCAACGCTACGAACAAGTCGAGTTGTTCAACCAATGGTGCATGGAAAATGGGCATGTTGACGAGCAAAACAAGCCCATGATCATGCTGCAATTGGATGCCGCAAACAACCAGAGTAGCCTGATCCAGGCAATTTCTGGAGTCGGCGGCGACATCATCGATGCGCAGGCGCAGCTTTTCGCGCCCATGGGAGTCTGCCATGATATCACAGCG
>JAKJEN010000026.1:0-5558 GCA_022705405.1 Planctomycetota bacterium
GGATCTTTACCCGCCTTTTTTTACGCACTATCTGGCGATCCGGGCAGAGGCGCCCTGGATAACGCGCTGGACCTCCGCCAGCGATGCAGTAGTAGTATCTCCAGGAGTAGTCATGGCCAGAGCCCCGTGAGCGGCCCCATATTCAACGGCCTCCTGCGGGTCCTTGCCTTCCATAAGTCCAAAGATCAGTCCGGAGGCAAAGCTGTCGCCGCCGCCGACCCGATCTAAAATTTCCAGATCTTTCCGCAAAGTCGCATCGTAAAATCGCCCATCATAATACAGCACTGCGCCCCAATCGTTCCTGGTGGCGGTCCTGGCATTACGGAGTGTAGTGGCGACGGCTTTGAAATTGGGAAATTCCTTTACCGCTGCTGCAATCATCGTCTTAAAATTAGACGGGTCCAGTTTGGAGCAATCAGCATCCATACCGGCCACATCAAAACCCAGCGCAGCCGAAAAATCCTCCTCGTTTCCGAGCATCACATCGACATAGGGCGCAATGGATCGGTTGACCTGGACAGCCCGTTCCTTTCCCCCGAATTCTTTCCAAAGCGAGGGGCGATAGTTCAGATCATAGGAGATGATTGTCCCGTGTTTGCGGGCGGCAGCGACGGCTTCAAGAATAACATCTGGAGTGGTTTGAGATAAGGCCGCAAAAATACCGCCGGTGTGGAACCAGCGGATGCCGTCTTGTCCGAAGATTTTTTCCCAGTCGATATCGCCCTTTTTGATCTGAGAAGCGGCGCTGTAAGCGCGATCAGAGCAGCCGACGGCCGCCCGAACGCCGAAGCCGCGTTCGGTAAAGTTCAGGCCTACTCGGGCCTTGCGGCCGATGCCGTCATAGGGAACCCACTGGATATACTCCAGACAGACCCCTCCCTGAAAGAGCAGATCTTCCAGAAGGCGTCCGACGGGATTGTCGGGAACGGCCGTCACGACAGCGGCCCGCTTGCCGAAACAGCGTCTCAGACCGCGGGCGACATTGTATTCGCCGCCGCCTTCCCAGACGGTAAATTGCCGGGTCGTATGAATGCGCTGCGGGCCGGGATCCAGACGGAGCATGATTTCACCGAGCGAAAGGATGTCGTATTTGCATTGCGACGTGGGGCGAAGCGTTAATCTTGACATCGTGTCCTCACAAATTTCAAACAATCACAGGCGAAAAGTCCGCCCTGCCCAAAAAATACTTTTTTTATCGAGCCAGCCAGCCGCCGTCCACAGCCACTGTATAACCCTGCATATAATCGGACGCCGGCGAGGCCAGAAAGACTGCAATGCCCTGCAAATCTTCGGGCTTGCCCCATCGGCCGGCAGGAATACGATCAAGAATCGCCTTGTTGCGCTGGGGATCTTCCCGCAGGGCCTTTGTGTTGTCGGTAGCCATGTAGCCGGGGGCGATGGCGTTAACGTTGATATTATGCGGAGCCAGCTCGCAAGCCAACAAACGAGTCAGGCCCATCACCGCGCTTTTGGAAGCGGTATACGAGGGCACGAGGATGCCGCCTTGAAAACTGAGCATGGAAGCGGTGTTGACGATTTTGCCGCCGCGGCCCTGCCGGATCATTACACGGGCAGCGGCCTGGCTGAGAAAGAACAGCGTGCGAATGTTGATATTCATCACATCGTCCCAGTCCTTTTCGGTAAATTCCGTCAGCGGACAGCGGCGGATGATGCCGGCGTTATTGAAGAGTATGTCGATGCCGCCCAGTTGATCGACGGTCTGTTTAACAATGGCATCTACGCAGTCTTTATGGCTCAGGTCGGCAGGAATGGTAATGCAGCGACGACCGAGTTTTTCGATCTGCATGCGGCTGTTGGACATATCCAGCAGGTCCACCAGCGCAATATCCGCGCCGGCCTGGGCCAACCCGACGGCCATGGCCTGCCCCAGTCCGCGGGCTGAGCCGGTGACGATTGCGATTTTTCCGTTAAGTTTAAATTGGTCCAAAATCATAATCATCCTCGCTTTTTATCGAATATCGTCCATGGTCAAATGATCCATATCGTCAAAGTCCTGATTTTCGCCGCCCATACCCCAACAGAAAGTATAAGCGGCCGTACCGACGCCGGAATGAATCGACCAGCTGGGGGAGATGATCGCCTGGCTGTCGGCAGTGACGATATGGCGGGTTTCATTGGGCTTGCCCATCAGATGAAACACGCGGGCGGCGTCGGAAATATTGAAATACAAATACACCTCCATGCGGCGTTCGTGTGTGTGGGGAGGCATGGTGTTCCAGACGCATCCCGGATCGAGAACCGTAAAGCCCATCACAAGCTGACAGCTGGGGGCTACTTTGGGATGGATGCACTGGTAGATCGTCCGCTTGTTGGCCTGCTCAACCGACCCCAGATGTACCGGATTGGCTCGGTCGATCTGAATGTGGGCGGTCGGATATTCCTTATGGGCCGGATAACTGAGCAAATAGAATTTGGCCGGCTGAGCGGGATTGTCGGAGGAGAAGATAATCTGTTTGGAACCGCGGCCAATATACAAACAGTCGAGATTGGCCATTTTATATAACTGGTCATCGACGGCGACGGTTCCGCTCCGGCCGATATTTAATACGCCCAATTCGCGGCGCTGGCAGAAAAACTCGGCGCGAAGTTCTCTGGAGGCGCCCAGGGTCAGGGGTTTTTGGGAGGGTACAGCCGAACCCACAATTACGCGGTCCACGTCGCAGTAGATCATTTCGACAGCGTCGGATTTGAATAGCGAGGTAATCAGAAACGCATCGCGCACTTCCTGCGTGGTCATACGGCAAAAGCGATCCGGATCGGGTACATAACGGACTTCCATAATATTCCCTTTCTTTTGGTTAGAGAAGAATTTCAACAAGAACCGGACTGTCCAGACGCTGCTTGAACTCAGTCAGATACTGCTGCCATTCGGCAAAGGTGTCAAACTCTTTGTTTTTATCCCAGCAGGAGCCGGCATAATAGACTACAGCCGTCTGCGGTTTTGCATCCACAGTCATCAGCAGATGGCTGTCTGCCCGGACGATAACTGTTTTTGTTCCCGCCCCAAACACAACGCCGCAGCCGATATTCCCTTCGATGAAATCCGTCGGGAGCCAGTAAGCAATCTTTTGATCGTCCATCCAGATTTGATCGCTGGTTTCGCGGAGGATAATGCCGGCGGCCGCCGGAATCGTCGAAGCCGGACTATTGTAGGTACACTCGATACGGCACAGATTGCTGCCCAAATCAATGGAGATGCGTTTGGTTTCGCCGACTGTCAGAGCGCCGGCCTGCCACGGAGCATAGGTCAGTTCAAAAACAGATCGGATCGGGCCGTTGGCCAGAATCTTCCACTGGATAAAGTTACGAGGCAGACAGACCTTGCCGTCGATAAAAGGGGCCATGCCGCCGCAGCCGAGCGTGGGGCCAACCTTGTAAAAATCGCCGCCCTCGCCGTGGTCGTAATGGTAGGGAATATTTTTTTCCACATAATCGCGGATAAACTTGTCGATGATCGGATAAGAAACAGATTTGCACCAGGCGTCGATGCCGCTGGTAATGGTTTCGTATTCGAGGGCCGGGCCGTACATCCGAAAAGCCACCTTGTCATTTTCCCAGCCAAAGTCATCTTTGCGTTCCGGGATAAAACGGCAGTAGGTTGTGATCGCCGGAATCGACATGACAAAATCCTTCGGCCGTTTGCGGATTGTAAATTCTTTCTTCTGCCCTGGCCGAAGGTCAGTCTGGAAAAGCAGAACCGACCCTTTTTCGCAATCAACAAACTGATTGACAATCGGCTGGCGGGTCGCGGCGTCCGTCACCACTGCATCCGCCGGATCCAGACCGGGAAACGCCTTGAGGATCTGCGCCCAATCCAAACTCACAGTCTCCCTGTCGCGCAGGATCTGGAGAGGATTGGTCGCTGTGACCCGAATGATTTTTTCCGCTCCCTCGACCGAGGCACAAAAGAGGATCGCCAGCAAAAGAATTCCAATTTGTTTTTTCATAATACACCCCTGTCACTTATGGAATATCGAATGATTCTGTTTTCTTCCTGCTGCATTTTATTCATAATTGACTGTCATTCAATAAGAATCAGGCCCCTACGGGGTTTCCTTCCCCTGCCGACTATCGAACAGAACGCCCATTTGACGCATCCATTGGAGGCATAAGTCTGGCCACTGTGCGGCCGGGCCAGCCGAGGGTCGCGCCCCGAAGCCGTGGCCGCCTTTCAGATAGATATGCATCTCGGCGGGCACTTTGGCCTTTTGCAGGGCCTCGTAAAAACGGAGACTGTTTTCCACCGACACCGCAGTATCATCCTGGGCATGGATCAAAAACGACGGCGGGGTCTTATCGGTAATCTGCATTTCATTGGAGAGCCGATCAACCAGTTCGATCGGGGGATTGGGACCCAGCAGACTCTGCTTGGAGCCCTTGTGCGTGATATCCTCCTGCATGGAAATAACCGGATAAATCAAAACCATAAAATTCGGTCTGAAAGACACCCGATCGATTTCATCGGCGCTTGCCGCTGCCGATTCTGTCAAAACAGGGATCTGATTTGTCCCGGCCGTAGAGGCCAGGTGCCCGCCCGCCGAAAAACCCATGATTCCGATTTTATCAGGGTCAATATTCCACTCTTCGGCTCGAAAACGCACCGTTTGAATCGCTCGCCGGGCATCCAGCAAAGGATACGGATAGCGATAACCTTTTGAAGGAAGGCGATATTTGAGCACAATGCCGGCAATTCCGCGTTCCTGAAACCATTGGGCGATCATTGTGCCTTCATGTCCCATCGACAGATTGGCGTAGGCGCCGCCTGGACAAATGACAATCGCCGCCGTCCTGGTTTGAGCCGCCGCAGGCAGATAAAGAGCGATTGTGGGAATGTCGGTTTCATTAACGCCCTGCGCTCCTGGTGCCGGGTCGTTCCACAACGGAATGATTGGGGCCTCTTGTACCGCAGCTGCTGAGCACACTGCCCAGCAAAAAAATCCCATGATAATTTTGTGTCTCATCTCAGTTCCTCAGAAAAAATAGTAAGGTCGCTTTCCCGCTGGATAGACTATCAGAAAACAGACAAAGGTTCCACTGTTTTCCCGGTCCGACGGACAATTTCAGACTGGAAAACGTTTTCGTGCAAAGGAAACGTCAAAATCGCGCAAAATACCGCCGGAGAATCACACCGCCCTGCCGGAATCGATTGATTCCCAAATTTTTAATGCTACAATGAAGGCCTAAAACAAGGCATTCAACGGACCCAAGACTATGACTAAACAAAAAAAGTTTTTTATCTTTCTGGTTTTTTTTGTAATCCCGGCGGCCCTTGCCAAAGTTGAACCCCTTAAAGTAGATTTTGATGCACGAAAAGATGCGACAGCCGAAGGATATCTTTCGTGGACGCCTCAGGACGGGCAATCGAAAACTTTTGGCGAAATTACCGTTTCCTTCGAACTGCTTTCGGCCCCCGATCTGATAAATCCAAGGATCAACTGGCATAATAAAGACGGACTGATGGGCTACAAACTGGCAATGGATTGTCTGTACGCAGAAACCGGCCGGGGGTCCGAAAGCCATCCGAGTTTTAACGGCGG
>JAKJEN010000026.1:5647-23432 GCA_022705405.1 Planctomycetota bacterium
GACACACTTTGACTACCTGCCACAATGCCCCTTGGCCGGTCTCCAAATACAATCGCACGATCAGCCCGTGCAGCATCTACGTAAATGACGCGAAACAAGCCGTTGTCCAGCCCTCACAGGCGATTACAGATGATATGGAAATACCTGCCGCATATCTTACCTTTGAGGCGAAAACGGGTAAGCCGGTCAGGATAAGAATTGTGCCTGTCGGCGATCCGACCGGACAACTCTGCACGGCAGTCCTGAACGGTTTTGAGATCGACAACCCCGCATTCGGCAGCAGAGCATCCAGGCCCATTCCCGCAGACCAAGACTATCATGTCTTTGCCCATAATGACGATCCGATTCCCGGCTCGGCAGGCAGCGGAATCGTCGAACTGAACTGGACTCCATCCGATCAGGCCGTCCGTCAGGATATTTACTTCGGAACCGACCGGACGGCCGTAGAAAATGCAGCGCCTTCTACTAAAGACATTTACAAGGGACGCCGCATTAAAACAGACAGTGTCTGGACGGCCGAGGGTCTGGACAGCATGCTCACCTATTATTGGCGGGTTGACTCTGTCCGGGCAGACGGGTCCATCATCAAGGGATCGGTCTGGAGTTTTCGCACACGCCATCTGGCCTTTCCCGGCGCAGAGGGATATGGACGATTTGCCCGCGGCGGACGAGGCGGGCGGATCGTTGCGGTGACAACTCTTGAAGACTATGATCCAGACGCAGGGGAAGCGGCGATTGAGGGTTCGCTACGGAAGGCGATTGAGGTTGAGAAAGGACCCCGCATTATCATATTCCGCGTAGGCGGAACAATTCTGCTCAAGAAAAATCTGACGATTCCGCCCGACGGAGGCAATGTTTATGTTGCCGGACAGACCGCTCCGGGAGAAGGAATCTGCCTGGCGCGGTATTCCTTCGGCATGTACAATACCGCCGATTCAATCATCCGTTTTATTCGCACACGGGTCGGAGATTATGCGAAAAAGCCCCTCGACGGAATGGGGATGGCCGGCTGCGACCATTGCATTATCGATCACTGTTCGATCAGCTGGTCGCTGGATGAAGGGCACAGTTCCCGCGGAGCCAAAAACATCACCTTCTCGCGAAACCTTATCTCCGAGGCGCTGAATCATTCCTATCACTACGGCAGGCATTCCTTTGCCGCTTCTATCAGCGGCGGAATCGGCAGTTATCATCACAATCTGCTTGCCCATTGTGCGGGACGAAACTGGTCGCTGGCCGGCGGGCTTTTACCAGACGGCAATTACGCCGGCTATTGCGATATCCGAAACAACATCGTCTATAACTGGCGCCATCGAACCACCGACGGCGGCGTAATGCGGTGCAATTTTGTCAATAATCTCTACCTGCCGGGCCCGGCCACTACTCATTTTCTGCTGATGCGGCCGGACGGCGACCAGATGAATACGGGTAATCCACAAAAGTTTTTTCTATCCGGCAATCAAATGGAAGGATATCCGCAATACAATCCAGACAACTGGGTCGCCGCCAGACCCAATTACGCCAAAGAATCCGAGATCCGATCTGATCAGCCGTTTTTTCCTTCTTATGTGACCACCCATTCGGTTGAGCGGTTGTATGACAATATCCTGACGGATGTAGGAGCCAATCGCCCCCGCCAGGACGCCATTGACAGGCGGATTATCGAAGAAGTCAAAAATCGAACGTTTACCTATCGGGGTAGCAAGGACAACCTGCCCGGCATCATCGACACGCAGGAAGATGTCGGTGGATACCCGATGCTCCAGGGCGGACCCGCTCCGAAAGATTCGGACGGCGACGGCCTGCCCGATGATTGGGAAATCAAACATGGCTTGAATCCGAATTCTCCGCCCGGGGATTTTTCTGATACTCACGGCGACAGCGACCGGGATGGGTTTACCAATATGGACGACTATCTTGAATACCTGGCCGGCGGCGACAGGTTCTGTGAAAAGGAAAAGATCGATCGTCGCGCCCTGGTTAACCGGCACAATGTGCAGATCCGC
Source organism: Planctomycetota bacterium (assembly GCA_022705405.1). GTDB lineage: Bacteria > Planctomycetota > Phycisphaerae > Sedimentisphaerales > Anaerohalosphaeraceae > JAHDQI01. The sequence continues at coordinate 7,654 of JAKJEN010000026.1, forward strand.
AACCTGCACGAGTTTTCTCCGCTTTCAACGGGCAACGGGCGATTTGCCTTTACCGCCGACATTACGGGCTTGCAGACATTTCCCCAATCTTATGCCAAGGGCATTCCCTTGACCACGATGGCCCAGTGGGGCTGGCACTCCTTTCCCAATACGGAAGGATACAAACTCGAAGATACGTTTGTTCAGATTGAAACCTACGGGAGGACAGCGCCGTACAACAGCAACCAGAAAGGCCCGGCAGCCGAATATCTGCGCGCCAACCCGCACCAGATCACGCTGGGGATGATCGGACTGGACCTCAAAAAAAAAGACGGAACCGCGGCCAATCCACAGGATATTGAGGATATCGATCAGCAGTTGATCCTCTGGGAGGGCTTGCTGATCAGTCGGTTTTCTTTTGATCGCCGGCCGGTGACGGTTCAGACCTGCGTACATCCTCAAAAAGACCTGGTTGCCGTTCATATTCAATCCCCGCTAATTGCCGAAGGCCGACTCGGCGTCTGCCTTAAATTCCCGTATGCCGCCGGCGTTTGGGGGTCCGATCCGGCAGACTGGACCGCGCCCGAAAAACACGGCACACAGATGGAAACCGAAGGACCGGGACGATTCCTTTTTCGCAGGACTCTGGATCAGAAACGATACTCCTGCGCTGCGGCATTTTCAGGCGACGGGCAAATCCGAATTCTCGCTGAACACGAGTATCTATGGATGCCGGGTGCAAAAGAAACGGCCTTTGACTGTTCGGTTGTATTTCAGGAAACAGACAGCGTAACCGTTTCGGCAGATTTTGAATCCGTCCGTCGTTTGAACGCAGAACACTGGAAAACTTTCTGGGAAAGCGGCGGCGCAATTGACCTTTCACAGAGTCGGGACCCTCGTTGGAAGGAACTGGAACGACGCATTGTCCTGTCGCAGTATCTGACGGCCATTCAGTCGGCTCAGAAATATCCTCCGCAGGAAACGGGGCTGACCTGCAATAGCTGGTTCGGTAAATTTCATCTGGAAATGCACTGGTGGCACAGTGTGCATTTTGCTCTGTGGAACCGACTGGAGATGATGGAACCAAGCTTGGAGTGGTATATCCAGGCCTTGCCGGCGGCACAGCAGATCGCCCGGCGGCAGGGATATCAGGGCGCACGCTGGCCGAAGATGACCAATCCAAACGCGGAAGATTCGCCTTCAGGTATTGGCCCTCTGTTGATCTGGCAGCAGCCCCACCCGATCTATATGGCCGAACTGGTCTATCGCCAAAAGCCCCAGCAGGACACACTGAAAAAATATCAGGAGATTGTCTTTCAGACAGCCCGATTTATGGCTGATTTTGCATATTTGGATATACAGAAGAACCGGTATGTGCTCGGGCCGCCGGTAATTCCGGCGCAGGAAAATTATAAATACGCCGACACATGGAACCCAACGTATGAGCTATGCTACTGGCAATGGGGATTGCAAACTGCCCAGCAGTGGCGAACTCGACTGGGCTTTGAACCGGAAGAAAAGTGGAATCATGTGATCAATAATCTTAGCCCTCTGCCGATCCGCGACGGGATTTATACAGCCATACAGCCCCGACCTTTTACAAATACAACCGATCATCCGTCGATGCTGGCGGCGCTGGGCGTGTTGCCCAAAACAACGCTGGTTGACGAACAAATTATGCGAAGGACCGCCCAATGGGTCTATGCTAATTGGCAATGGTCTGATACATGGGGCTGGGATTACCCAATGCTGGCGATGACGGCCGCCCGAGTAGGTCTGCCGGATTTGGCGATTGATGCGCTTTTCATTGATTCCCCAAAAAACTTGTACTGGCCCAACGGACATAACTACCAGCGGGAAAATCTTCCGCTGTATCTGCCGGGCAATGGGGGACTGCTGACGGCGGCTGCGATGATGGCGGCCGGATGGGACCGCGGACCGGAAAGGCACGCTCCCGGTTTTCCGGATAACGGTCTGTGGGTCGTGCGATGGGAGAACCTGCGGCCAATGCCGTAGCGGTTTCTGCAGCGGAATTATTCAATCCGAAACCAGTCTGCATCAAGATATCCGCCTGCTTTTGAACCGGCCTGCGAAAGACAATAGAGACCCACCTTGGCGCCGACCCATTTGCCGGGCTTGGCGGTAAATAATTCGCCGACCGGCATAAATTGCCCTCCGTCGATACTATAACTAAAGCGGCACTGCGCATCGGGCGAGCTGACCTGAACCCGCAGAAAGATCGTATCCGTATCCAGAGCCATTTCCTGAAGAATTTTTTCCGGCTTTCCGCTTTCGGCTGTTTGACAGATCAACTGACGCAACCGGATCTTTTTTTCCTGTCCTGCCAGTTCGATACAGGCATAATCCTGGCCGAAAACCGTAAGACCGCCTCGCACGGACTGATCTTCACACACAAGCCGGACTTTGGCTGTCGCCGTAAAGTCCGGAGCCGGGAATTTTTGCAGCAGCAGGTTGGGCACCTGCCAGAGATTGGCTTGCACAGAAGGCAGCGCAATGGCAAACAGCCGCAGAAAGCCGGTTCCCCGAATCCGCGCAAACCAGAGCACATTCGGATTGGCCTGCCACTGCCACTGAAGCCCAGGGGCATCGCCTTCAAACTCATCGCTTTCAGCCGGTGTCATCGCGGGAAAACGGCCTTGGACCTCCGGCTTTTGCCAGGATAAAACCGGCTGGCCGATTCCATCGCCGTCGGGATCAACCCCCATCGCCGGCCAGTCGTCTGTCCAGGTCATCGGCTGGAGGTGGATAATCCGCCCGTACGCCCCGGCATCCTGAAAATGAATAAACCAGTCCCTGCCGTCGGGTGTTTGAATCCAGCCGCCCTGGTGCGGACCGTTGACGGGCGTCGGGCCCTGTGCCAGGACGACCCGCTCTTCATACGGGCCGTATATGTCCTTGGAACGCAAAACAGTTTGCCAGCCGCCGCTGACGCCGCCGGCAGGAGCAAAGATATAGTAATAACCGTTTCGTTTGTAAAATTTGGGACCTTCAATAGTCGGATGTTTTTCATGGCCGTCAAAAACATGCCTGCCTTCAGGATTAACCTGTGAGGCGTCCGGAGCCATCGAGCGGACCGTCAACAAACTTTTAACCCCTGCCCGGCTGCCTGCCCAGCCATGCACAAGCCAGGCGCTTCCGTCCTCATCCCAAAAGGGGCATGGGTCGATCAATCCCTTGCCGGGCAAAATCAGCAGCGGATCTTCCCAGGGACCTTCGGCTAATTGGGCGCGAACACGATAGATGCCGTTATCGGGGTCGCCCCAGATGATGTAAAACATCCCATTGTAATACCGGATGCTCGGCGCCCAGATACCTTTGCCATGCTGGGGCAGTTCGAACGCCGAATCCGGATATCTTTGTACTGCATGGGTCAGAATCGTCCAATTGACAAGGTCTTTCGAGTGTAAAATCGGTAAACCGGGCAGACAAGTGAAACTCGATGCGGTCATATAATAATTCATGCCCGCCTTCGTGACATCCGGATCGGAGTAATCGGCAAACAGAATCGGATTTTTATAGGTTCCATCGCCATTGTCGGCAACCCAGACCTTCGAGACATAGAGACCGCCGTCGGGAGGCGCGGCACAAAAACTCGCTTGGCCAAAATAGGTCGCTAAAAAGACGGCCAAAAAACGCCCCGATATCAGAAATTGAGTTGTGCATGTTTTCATAAGTCAAAGTATACTCCGCCGCGAAAAAATTTCCAGAACTTTATGACTTTGTCAGACAAATTCAACGATCCATCAGGCGCAGAAGGACTCTTTGAAAAGGGTGGATAAAACAGCCGTGTTATGGTAGATTACTTTGAATTGTTTGGCGCCCAAGAACCGAAGAAAGGAGATTGACGGAAGTGTTTGGGTTTCATCCGCTCGACCTGCTGATCATTCTGTTTTATCTGCTGGCGATCATCTGGATCGGCCATAAAGTATTTGGAAAAGTCCGCTCTGAGGAAGACTTTTTTCTGGCCGGCCGTTCAATCAACAAATTTTTTCAGTACTGTATGAATATGGGCGCTCTCAGCGACGCCAACAGCGCCATCCGCACTGCCAGTTTCGCTTTTCACAAAGGGCTGGGCGGGGTCTGGCTGATGCTCATTGGCGTATTCACCGGCCCTTACCACTGGTTCATGGCCGGCTGGTTTCGCCGGGTGCGGCTGGTGACGATGGGCGAACTGTTTGAGGATCGCTTCAGAAGCAAGATTCTGCCGACGCTGTATGCGCTGGTGGGGATCTGGCTGAGCGTTTTGATTATGGGCATCGGCTACAAGGCCTCCCTGCGGACGTTTCAGGCGATGACGATCAAACCCGCCGACCGGTGCACCTGGGAGGAACTGCAAAGCATAGAACTCTACGACCGATACCGCCAACTGGACCAGCTTTACAGAGCCGGAGAACTGGACAGGGAGCAATCCGCCGAATACCACATGCTGAATGGTCTTTATATCAAGGGACAAATCAATGCCTTTGCGTCCTATACCAGACCGTTCTGGTTTTATCTGATCTACTCGGCCTTTATCTGTTCGTATCTGATGATGGGCGGGTTTCGAGCCGCCATTCTGATCGACACACTGCAGGGATCTTTGATCCTGATTTTCTCTATTATGCTGATCCCAGTTTCATTGATGAAACTGGGCGGCTGGTCGGAATTTGCCGCCCGGATTCCTGATCCTATGCTGTATGTGTTTGGCTCCGGCAATAATGAATTCGCATGGAACTCTATTGCCGCGCTGGTACTGGCAACCGTCATCGGAATTACCGGCCACCAGGGCAACATGGGCCTCAACGGCTCGGCTCGCGATGAACTGACCGCCCAGATTGCCAATATCGGAGGGGCCTATACGAAACGCCTGCTGACCATTGCCTGGGCCTTGTGCGGCCTGTTCGCCTATGCGCTGTATTCCTCGTCGATCTCCGACCCGGACATGGCCTGGGGCGTACTCAGTCAGAATCTGCTGGGGCCGGGGTTGCGGGGAATTATGCTGGCGGGCATTCTCGGAGCCAATATGTCCACGATGGACACAGTCTGTGTGTATCTGTCGGCTCTGTTTGTCCGCCATTTGTATAAGCCCTTCGTTAAGAACAAAAGCCCCCGCCACTATATCAACGTCTCACGAATCGCAATCGCCTGCTATCTGCTGCTGGGGATCTGGGTTTCCTGCAACACCTCAAGCATCATCCATGTAGTCAAGGCCCTGCCTTCGCTGAATATTATTTTCGGCGCGCCGGTTCTGCTGCTGCTGTTCTGGAAACGGCTGACCCTGAAGGCCGTTTATGTCGAAGTGATTGTTTGTTCAATTCTTCTGGCAGCGCTGCCGCAATGGCTGCCGACCTATAAATCCGTCAAATATTCTCCCTGGCTGACCGCACAGACGCAACAGCAGACCGTCGCTCGATCTCGTCCTGCCTCGCAGGAGGATGTGGATCGCGGACTGGCCGACAAAGTCGGCAGGAAAATCAAAAAAACCGCGCTGGTTCCTCCGACCAGCGTCTATTTTGATTCTGTAGTCCGAATCGACCCGGAAGATCCGTCCTCGCCTCTGGAAGGTATCGGCCGACTGCACACGGAACTGATTCTGGCTTGCTGGCTCGGCTTTGACCTGCCCTCAATGTCGCCCTCAGCCCTGCTGACCCTGCGATATCTGATCGCCTCCATTTTGCCGTTTCTTCTGCTGATCCCCGTCAGTTGGCTTACTTGCGACAAGGGACTGGAGGAAACGATAGCCCGATTCTACGCAAAGATGAAAACGCCGGTTGATCCCGACCCGAAGAAGGACGCAGAGGAACTGGCAAAAAGTTATGCCGATCCGAGCCGGTTTGACCACACCAAACTGCTGCCCTGTTCAAATTGGGAATTCTGCAAATGGACCCGCACCGACATGCTCGGATTTCTGGTCAGCGTGGGAATCACACTGGGTATCCTCTTTCTTTTCTGGGGCCTGATTCGCTTGATCGACTGAGCCGACGGTTACGGACAGGCGGCCGGCTCCACATCCAGCCCGGTCAGCATCAAGTAATCGATATTGGCAAGGCCGTCGCTGCGAGTCGGCTCCAGCCGAACCGGATACGTCCCGACGCTTAGCGGCAGCGTTTTGGAAACCTCCGCCCAAGTCGTCCAGGCGCCGGTGATCGGAAACTCGACCGTTGAAAACACAGTCTGTCCGTCGATCAGCAAACGTGCCGTTCGGTCGTCTGTTTTGCCGTGGGCATACCGGAAGGTCAGCGTATAGGTTCCGGCAGCGCCTATGGAAACGCTCCAATTTATCCCGCTGCTTGTGTTGTTATCCGCATTGCAGAATCCCGAGCCGGTAAATCCGGCGTGGTTATTATCCACCGTGCCCTCCACCCTGCAGAAACCCGGCGTATATTCCTGAATGATTAAACTGACATCGTTGGAATCGGTTGGAAGAGCTGAGACCTCCGGCGTCCAGCTTGATTCGTTGAAGGAATTGTCCACCGCAGAGAGGACATAATGATACATCGTGCCGTTTTCGACCGTATAATCAATATAATTGGCGGCCGTAATCAGCGAACTGTTCTGACGCACATAGCTGCCGCCGGAGGCCGTGGTCCGATAGATATTGTAGCCACCCAGATCCGGTTCGCTGTTTTCATCCCAGTCCAAAAACACCTGTCCATTCGAGCCCTGGGCCCACAGGCCGGTCGGAGCGGCCGGAGCGCCCTGGTCGAGATCCCCTCGAAACAAAACGTTGTCGCCGATCAGCTGTTTTTCAAAGCCGGGGCCGGCCCACCGCACCTCCAGACGCTGACTGCCTTCCCGTTCGAAATAGGCGACGCGGATTTTGTGTTTGCCCGCCAGCAGGGCAACCCATCCCTCGGTTTCCTGCGTTCCGTGAACGCCGTCATTGCTGACCACAATACCCTCGTCGATATACAGTTTGCTGCCGTCGTCAGATTTGAGATAAAAGGCATATAGACCGTCGGCCGGAACGTCAATATAGCCCTCAAAAATATACCCAAAATTATCTTCCGCCGCAGCCCCGCTGATATCAAAATTCGCTATATTTCCTTGCCCCGCCGCATTCAGCAGGGCAAAGTCGGGCAGATAATTCCAGGCCCCCGTATAGTACTTGTAGCTCAGCCCGCTTCGGAGATTAGAGGGATAAAGAGGCGGCAGCGGATGGCCGCCGTACTCACTGACAAGCAGCTGAACAGTATCAGTAAAGGATTCCGCGTCCTGAACGGTAAAGCGGAATCGGGCCTGTCCGATATAATTTGCTTCCGGCGTAAAGCGGGCTGTAAAGCCGTCCGCCAGCAGAGCCACAGTCCCGCCGACCGCATCAAACACAGTATAAGTCGCCCCGGAACCGAAGCCGGAGGTAAATCTCCGCAGATTGATATCGCGGGGAGTATTTTTCTGCATATGGGCATGGAGACTGCCCAGAAAATTCAGATAATCCTCAAGATTGGTATATCCATTTCCGTCCGCATCTCCGTTATGATCGGCGACAAGGACATTCAGCCCCGCAATCGACTGTTCCCAGTAATCCGGCATCCCATCCTGATCTGTATCGGTCGGATTGATGCCGCTGTCCAGTATGCCGATGCCGTACATGGGCGAGTTGTTCTCATCCGAGATCAGCTGGCCGCTTGTGCCGAGAGAATTCAATTCCTTGATCAAACGAGTGTCATGCCGATCCCGAATCGGCAGGCAAGCGCCGGCCCGGGAAGAAACAATCTTGTAGGCCGTTTGAACGGGGTGCAAAGTCTTCACGCCGGGATAATCATACGCAACGGTCTGCCAATCCACAGTTCCATAGGCCCCCTGAGACAGAAGCGATCCGTCCAGCAGGCCGTTTTTGTTCGAATCATGATAATTGTTCAAGGCGTAAATATGAAAATTCAGATTGCCGCGGGTAAAGGGAGCTGCCCCTGTGTTGGGCCCGCTGATAAAATAATTGCCGATCACGTTAGCGTAGGAGTCGGCCGCCGAATCTCCGAGGATATACGCCGCCGAATTCCAGTTATAGATCACGTTATTGATATATTCATTGATCCCCTTGACCTTCGGATTGCGAGTGTCATTATCGATATACAGCGTGCGAAGAATGCTCACGCCGTTAAAGTCCTGGATCAGGCCGCCGCAGGAATGAGGCACAAGCCCCTGCGCAATGAGACAGTTTTGAATCGTCACCAGACCCGGATCTTCGCCGCTGCCGCCGCTGATGGAAAAATTCTCATCCCGCCCCCACGAAACCGAGCAATGATCAAAGATCATATTTGTGCCGTTGGCAATGGCAATGCCGTCTTTGCCGCTGGCGCCGATTTTGCCCATCCGAAACCGCATGTAGCGGGCAATGGTCCGGTTGGCATTTGTAAAAGACAGACCGTTTCCATAGATAGCCACTCCTTCGCCGGGAGCGGTCTGGCCGGCAATGGTGATATCCTTGCTGACAACTATCCGCGCGCCAATATGAATCACCCCGCCGACATCGAAGACCACCGTACGATTGGTCGCACTGACGGCGTCTCGGAAAGAGCCGGGGCCGGAATCATTGAGATTGGTCACATGATAGACGCTGCCGCCGCGCCCTCCGGAGGCCCACTTGCCAAAACCCTCCGCCCCCGGAAAAGCCGGCCGCAGGGTTTTGAAGTTCCAGACCGCACCCTTTTCGATCCCGTCGCAGCGGACCGTATCCACCCGCCAGTAATAGGTCTTATTGACGCTGATTGGATCGGGGGGATCGATGGAGTTGCCGGAGGCGGCGCCCAGGTAAAGAACATCGGCCGATTGGCCCCAGCTGCGGCTGAGTTCCGCCACATCCGCCAGATCCACTCGCCCGCTGTAGTTCAGGTCGGCGCAGGGGTCGGCCGGCGCAGCCAGCCATTGAGCTGCCGTCTCCGCCAGATCGAGAATATCCACCAGACCGTCGCCATTGACATCGCCGATGGGCTTTTGAGCATTCCCGACGGCCGCGGCATTTGTGCCGATATAGACCTCGCTTCGGATTGCCCCGGTCCCCGCAGTCCACATCAGAGACAGAGCATCGGGATCTACAGACGCGCCGATCGGCGGCTGCGGGTTGACAGCCCCGCCAAAGACCATCGTTGAAAAGATCAGAACAACACAGCCGGCAAACCCCCAATTAATCATGGCAGAATCCTTATTTAAAAATTAACTTTCCGGACTCATAATCTGCAAAACGGCAGCCGGATACAGATCCGGCTGCCGCACAATTACTCAAAACGCGCCGAACTCGCCCCGCTTTCTCATTAATTGCAGGGGGCGTCCATACTGACATTGCACTGGAGCCAGGCGGAGGCAAATTCGCTCAGATCGCTCAAGTCCACATAACAGTCATTGTTAAAGTCCGCAGGCATCTGAACATAGGTCGGCTTTGCCTTGGCGGCATCGCAAGGCGTGGCCCCGACATAAATCTGAGTCGTTGCCGAACCGACCAGGCCGCCGTCATCGGCTGACAGTTTGAAGATATAGGTGCCCGTCGCTGCCAGATCCAGAACAATATCCTCCACATTGTTGGGGTCTATCAGCACGCTCGCCGGTCCGCTGATTTGTTCCCACAGAAGCGTATAGGGCTCGGGGAAGTTATCATCCGTCACTGTTGCATTGATTACCGCCCTTGCATAGGACGGATCGCCGGCATTGCCCAGCCACAGATATTGGATCGGTTTTTCTATAGTCACCACAGGCATCGTGTTATTGGTATCAAACGACCAGACAAATCCGCGTGTTGTACCCGCGACACTGTCGTGCACCTCGACAACCCAGTAGTACACGTTATTGACCTCCAGCAATCCGGACGGGATAGCGACTGAATTGCCGCTGACGCCGGTTGCCAGGGTATCCAGTCCATAGGTCGGATCGGTCATATTGGGCTCGGCTGTCCCAAGGAATACATCACAGGTAATCGATCCCGCCGTCGGAGGATTGGTCCAGCTCAGCTGCGAAATGTTCGTGCTCTGGCTGGTATGGATGGCGGGGTTGGGTTTGCTGGCCCAGGTTTGGGTCATATAATTTCCTTTGATAAGGATTCCCTTTAAACCGGTTTCCGGCTCTGCATAAGAGGCACTGCTGGTTCTCGAATGAATTTCAAAACTTGACGAGCTTTCCGGAGCGTAATCGATAAACATCAATATCACTTTGCCGTTGGTATCTGCGTTGAGAAACTCATCGAGAGCCGCCGACGCAGGAGAATATTCCCAAACGCCCTGTTCGGGAATATAAACAGAGTGAAGCCGCGGAGACAGATCTGCTGTATCCAGCGTCTCAATGGTAATTTCGCTGTTCAGCGGGGGAACAGGCGTATTTTGAACGCCCGGAGCCGTATTCCAGCTGCCCGTTGACAGGTTGTAATTATCATGCTCTTCGCGAATACCATATACATGGATGGGCTGATTCCGTTTGCGGTAGGCATTCATCCCCAGATAGGTATTTGCAAAGGCCTTGCCGGGCTGCTTAAACTCCGAAATATCATAGGAGTAATACGCGATTCGCCGCCGCTGAGTAGTGGCCCCATCGCTGTAATTGCGAACTTCCGATCGAACGGCAATGTGCCTTCCCGAAGGCCCGGTATTAGAGTCATTGCAGATATCCAGATGAGAATCGCCCTGCAAAGTAAAGGTCGGCAGACGAACGGATACCTGCACCGTCTGCTCTGTGGTTCGCTCCCCGTCAAAGGCCGCAATCTTAAGAATATAGTCCCCAAGATGCGAGAAACTGATCGTCACATCGGTAGAGGTATTATCGGGAGTAAATACAACCGTCGAACCGCCGGGCTTGGACTGTACCGACCACAATACGGTGGAGGGCAAAGGTCCGTCATCATCGTCGATTGTTGCGTTAATGACCAGATTATCTCCCGGTTCTACCTGACTGCTGGTCGGCACATTCAAAATAGCCGGCGGAAAATTCCAGCCGGCCGGAGCCGCAAAGATCGCATACATGGCCCGGCTGCTGCCGTCATTCTGCTCATACAGAGTAATTACGTTCGGATCGCCTGTAAAAGCCAGTTGATAGACAGTCGATCCTTCGCTAAAGCCGATCGGATACGAAGTTGCCGTAAAGCCCATCGCCGGAACCCAGTCCATTACTCCGCTGCCGATGGAAGGAGGATCGGATGCATTGCCGTCTCCGACTCGATTATCAATGATCAGGTACAGCGTTCCGGCCTTTTTAACCCCGATTTTATATTGGACATTCGCAATGGTCTTATCGTCCATAGTCGTCTGGATGTAATCGAGACCGGCAAACCGACCGACATTGCCGTAGAAGAAGTTCGTGCGGTCGGAAAAGATCTGGGCTCCTTGCATCAGCCCGCCGTTGACTAGCACGGGCTCCGGTTTGGTACTGTTTAAACGAATCACTTCTTTGATGATGTTCGGATCGGTCACGCCGGCCGAGCCGCTTTGGGCCAGAAGAACAAGACCCGCAATTGTGATTACTGCCAATTTGCTTTTCATCTGAATGCCTCCAAATTAAAGAATATGAGGGTAGAACAATTCTTCCGCACCAAGCGAAAGAACAGATTCTTCCATTTGCAATCCCCCTCAATGGCTTTCCCGTTTTTTTAAAATTTATAAGCCAGATTACCCGCCCAGTATGGCTTTCCCCAGAGCCATTCGTTCAGTTGATCGTCCCGGTCGCTCGGGTTGGCCACGCTGAAATCCTGCATCAATACATTTCCATGTGAATACAGCCGTGTGATGCTTATATTTCGCATCAGCACACCCAATTCATTCGGATTGGTCTGTCTTGCATACTCCCACAGGCCATTGGTCATATCCACCATCATCGCCCCGGCGGAAATATTATTCACATGCTGAATCGAGGTATCTCCATTGCGAATTTCTTTTTTCCAGATCCAGGCATAACTCCCCCAGAACATCGGCCGATCCGAAGCCGGCAGTCCGCCCGTGGCCACCAGTCGGTAAATCTCATCTGTACCCCGTTGAACAATGATTCCTTGGGAGGCCTCGCTTAAAGCGTAATTGGTCTCATAACTTAGATTTTTAATACCGGGACAAAACAGAATCCTGCGATCCGGCAGAAGTTTGTTCTTCATCAGAAAAGCAATCGCCCGCGGCTCTTCTTCATGGCCCAAATCCGCTGTTCCGCTTACCCAAAACCATGACCTGCTCCGCTGCTGGCTGGTCAGATTATTCCAGGTCTTGGTATTGCGAAAGTTATAATTGCATTCGGTCTCATACCCGCTGAAGGCCAGACCTAACTGACGCAAGTTGGACTTGCAAACCACTTTACGAGTAATTTCGGTGGCTTTTTTCAAACTGGGAATAATGATTGCCAGCAGCAATCCGATAATGGCGATTACCACAAGCAGTTCAATTAACGTAAAGGCATGTCTTAGTGAAGGTTTTCGCTTCATAATCAATCCTGTCCTTTTTGAGGGTCGGCCGATCAATCCCTCTATTATTATTCCTTCCCTCTCGGCAGACAAAATTCAACTCCATTCTTCTGCACCCGAGAAGAAATGCTTCCTACTCCCAATGTTCCTTAATTTAACCGCAAAATACGATTACAGTTTATATTTTCTCTCCTTTGGATATTCCAAACAAGTCAATTTCGTGACAAAAAAAAAGTGGTTTTGCGCAATATTTATTATACACAATCAGATATGTTACGCCCATTTATATTTTGAAGTTCTCATTTTAATGAAATAGAGCATCAGAAACTTTTTTAATAGCCGCTTCCCGCCCAGCGGTCAGAATTCCATAGCCACTGGATCAGTTTATCATCCCTGTCGGTTGGATTTTCAACGCTTAAATCCTGCATCAGCACATTGCAGTGCTGATATTGACGTCGAATACCCACGGTATCCATAATCCTGCCCAACCGTGACATATCTCTTTGCTTTGCAAACTCCCAGGCCCCGTCGGTCATATCGCACATCATCGCCCCGCTGGAAAGACTATTGACAGAAAGTACATCTGCACGGATTTCTTTCTTCCAGATCCAGATATGTGTACTCCAAAACATCGGCATCGGACCTGTCCCGTTATTATATTTTCTTTCAATCTCGATTGTTTCTTGCGGAACCAGAGTCGATGCATCCCTCGGATAGTTTTTGTCATAGGCCAGATTGGTATATCCCGGACAGAAAAAAACCTGTCGATCCGCCAATACACCCGATTTCATAAGAAAACCGACGGCAAAGGGTTCCCATTCATGGGCATAGTCAGAGGTTCCGTTGTCCCAAAACCAGGTTTTGGACAACGGGATCTTGAGATTTTTGGCCGACTTGAGGTTGCGAAAATTATAGTGTGTTTCGTGTTCATAGATACTTATAGCCACGCCCAATTGATGATAGTTCGACTTGCAGACAATCTTACGGGCATAGCCGGTGGCTTTTTTGAGGGCTGGTATAATTATTGCCAAAAGAAGACCGATAATGGCGATTACCACAAGTAATTCGATTAATGTAAAACCGATCTTTTCGGCAGTCTTTGTTTTCATGGCTTATCCTCTCCTTTTCCGGATACCTGATCCTTGCCCTGATCTTTTTTATCAGCATACATTCTCAAAGATCCGCTCTTCATAAAGTGATTAATAAGCCGCTCCAAGCTCCATTCTATTACGTCAAATCATCTCTTTTTTCAATAAAAATACTTATGGAACGGATTTTTCCTCTTTTGCTGCTTTTAGACAGCCCTTGATAGTCGGTTCAACCTGGGGCAATTGTTTGATAATCAATTCCGCCATGGCCCGCGCACCAGCCAGGTTGAAATGTGTACGATCGGCCGGATCATCCGACATTTGATTGGCCTGGGCCTCTCCGATTTTTTCAAACAACTCTCCGCTGGCTGTGTGCAGATCCACCAGAGCGACCTTCTTTTTATGAGCCGCTTTCTTCATCGCATCGGCATACGGCAGCAGCGTATCATTCATTCGGCCGGTCGCATAAAATTTGCGGCGATGCATCGGCGTAATCAGAATTGGGGTCGCTCCGATCGCACGGGCGTCATCTATATAACGAAGCAGATTGTTCGTATAATCAGCATCGGCCGCAGTGGATTCCGGTCGTTCCGGGGCATGATTGTCGTTATGGCCAAACTGGATCAGAATAAAGAGGGGCTTGTCGGCCAGAACCTTGTCCCAAAGCCCTTCGCTCAAAAAGGTTTTTGTGCTGCGGCCGCTCTTTGCATAATTGCCAATCTCCACATTATCGGCAAAGTACTCTCCGATACACTGCCCCCATCCGCGACGCCAGTCTGTTTCTGAAAAAGTACACACCGTGGAATCTCCGACCAGAGCAACCGGAATCAAGTCCGCCGCCCGGAGACGGTCCGCCCATTTTTCCCTCCAGATTTTATATTCCTCAAGCATTCCCGCCACCCATCCGCCATACCAGGCATAGCCCTCTTTGCGTTCCGAATCAATCAGATTGTAATCGTACACAGGCACCCCGTCCCGACCGCAGAAAAACGGACGATTGGTTTGGATCTCATAAAATCGGGCCCATAGCGGCGGCGCTGCCGGATCCTGGACGGCAGTGCGCCTGCCGTTGATCCATTTAATCCGCAAGCCCTCAATCCCGGACTTTTCGAACCATCCGGCCCCCGACACAACCGCTCGCACAATCGGCGCTGACGGATTCTCAATTCTCATCAGCAAAGAAAGAATATCGGCGCTTTCTCCTCCGCTCAGGGAAGCCAGTTCGTAACTGCGGGCAGGGCAAGGGCTGTAATCCTTCTCATCATGCTGAGCACACCAGACTGTCAATTGACCGTTCACCCGGATCTGACATTTCAGGATGCAGTCAATCCCCCGCTGAAAGGCCTCTTTGGCCGCAGCCCGACGGTCCGGCTGCAAAAATGCATAGTCCGGCGAACTGGCAATCTCCTCGAGCATCATCAAAATATTAACCATTGTGTTATCATTGAAGGTAATATGCCGGTGATAACTCTTTTCCGGCGGTGGAAAAAACTGAGGCCAGCCGCCGGTAGGATATTGAGCCCTGAAAATCAGATCCAGCCCCTTCAAAAAGGCCTCTTGATAGCGGGCCTCCTGCGTAGCTCGAAACATTCGGGCCATAAAGCGCATCTCTCCGACCGTTGCGCCGTTATCAAAGGTTCCGTGCAATTCCTTTCGATCGCCGGAAAAGGGCTTGGCGGCGGTGTTGAGGTTTTTGGGCCAGCCGCCGTATTCATCCTGCCAGGAAAGGACGTTTTCGGCCGCTGTCTTCCCTTCCTCGCTGACATACCAGGATTCGTCTTTCGATAAATACTTGCTGATACGCGAAAAAGGCCAACTCAGCCCTGCACAGGTCCCGACCCACAGCGATAACAGCGCTGCCCAAACGGCACATGTTTTCATAAAACCCTCCCGATTTTCAGGATTGCATTGATTCATCTTCATTGTCAACAATTCGTCAGCTTCCGTCAGATTAATCCCATATTACCGCCTCAGACGACGCCCCCGGCCCGTATTGGATCGGCTGGTCCGGTTTTTTTCCATCGACGCCGCTCAGGCGGATCAAACGGCTCTTTTCTCCGGCCACTTTGAGAAAACCCTCTTTTGAAGTCCAGGCAAACTCCCGCATAGTTATCCTGCGGCTGTTGTACAAACCAAAGGCAGGCCCCTTATCCGCATGAATGACCACATCGCTCATCAGAATCTGATCGGTTTCAATTAACGTCGCTCCGGTCTCTGCGGACATTGCCAGGTGTTTTAACTCGATCTGCTGAACCGGCATTTCCGGCAATCCCTGCATATAGACGGCGCTTTGGGCGCCGCGGCAGACAATATGGCTTAGATAAATCTTTCGGAAGCACGGCGTTTTTTCG
>JAKJEN010000270.1 GCA_022705405.1 Planctomycetota bacterium
TCTTATTCACTGGCGGACCATTCGATGCCTTTTTTGAGACCGCAGGATCTGCATGACGGACTGGAAATCACCCGTCAGGTCGCAGAAGCACTTTTGAAAGAAACGGGCAGTCCCTACAAAGGCATCATGTACGGAGGATTCATCGCCACGAAGGACGGCGTCAAGCTCTTGGAATACAACGCACGGTTCGGCGATCCGGAAGCCATGAATATTCTGCCGCTTCTCAAAACCGATTTCGTGGATGTGTGCCGACACATCATTGCAGGAACTCTGAATCAAATAAAAATAGAGTTTGATAAGAAGGCTACGGTTTGCAAATATGTTGTGCCGAAGGGCTACGGCCTGCCCGCCGACCATCCCGATGCCGCCTCATCCAGGGCGAAAATTGAAGTGGGGAATGTGGGGCCAGCCAGGCTATATTATTCATCTGTGGATCAGAAGGATGACGGCTTGTATTTGAGCTCTTCGCGCGCCATCGGCATTGTCGGAATTGCCGATAATCTGGCGGATGCCCGAAAAATTGCTGAAGAAGGCGTCGAAGCCGTCAAAGGTCCCGTTGCTTATCGTGAAGACATCGGCACCGACGCGCTCATCCAGAAACGTATTGATCACATGAAGAAGATACGAAAAAACGCTTAAAGAGTTTTTTATTTCTTTTGCCGGAATACTCCAATTTTACGGAGCGTTTAATGCCAAACCATTCTACGACCACGCCCTATGTACGCCTCGGTTTTCTGGACGCGCTGCGCTTTTTTGCAATCATCTATGTGATCATCAGCCACCTGATTCTGATTCCTCAACCTAATCTTGCAATCCCCGAATGGATTGCCCCGTTTTTAATCAACGGCGGCGACGCCGGCGTCAGTCTCTTCTTTGTCTTGAGCGGGTTCTCCCTCTCCTATACCATGGACAAACGCGCGAAAGAGAAAAGGCTTCTGCACAATTTTTACATCCGGCGTTTCTTCAGAATCGCGCCTCTTTTTTATCTTTTAATGGCGATCTATTGGATTCGCGATGCCGCTGTTTTTGGCGTATTTCATTCTTTATCTGAAGTGCTTATCAACGCCTCTCTTTTATTTAATCTCGTGCCATCCTGCATAACCGGATTTGTGTGGGCCAGTTGGACCGTCGGGGTCATTGCCCTGCTGTATCTGATTTTTCCGACAATCCACAAACACATCCGCAATCTCCATGGAGCGCTGGCTTTGTTTGTCATATCCGTTCTGACTGCTTGGGGATGGTCGTATTTTATAAAAAACTACGGCGTGGCGGTCGGATATCTGAATGCGGACGACATCGGCTTCGTCTGGGGCTTTGGTTTTCTCCAGCACTTGCCGGTATTCGTCTGCGGCATCGTAATTTATCGGCTGTTCTTTGATTACCTGATCAAAACGACGCGGGAATCCCGACAACACTATGGAATGATATCCATCCTGGCTTTTCTCCTGTTTTACGGCATCCTGCTTACCGAAAGTATGCAGAATTTACTCTGGGGCAGGACGATTCTGCACGGCATCTGTTTTTCATTGCTTGTGCTGGGGCTGGCATTGAGCCCTTTCCGCTTTCTGGTCAACGCCAAAACCGCTTATCTGGGCAAGATCAGTTATTCGATGTATCTTTTTCATCCGCTCATCATTTTCACCGCCATTCCCGTTTATCGGCTGCTTTACGCATCGATGTCATCATCCCTGCCGGGCTATCTCTCATCCCTACTGGTGACGCTTATTTTGCTTATGATTATCTCGCTGATATCTTACAGATGGATTGAACGGACGGGAATGGCTCTTGGGGAAAAATTGATCAGTAACGAGTGACGTGATGCTCGGCCAATCCGAAAAAATCGGTAATCGGATATATTCTATTGTTGTGGTCTTTGAATCGTCCGTTATAGAGGCCGAACGGCTGGTGAAAATCGGATCCAATCAGCCCGATGCTGATTTTTTCAGCTCTTTCACCGGAGGGTGTAAATAACAGATCCAT
>JAKJEN010000271.1 GCA_022705405.1 Planctomycetota bacterium
CGGAGGCATTGGGCGCCGATAAGAAATAATGCCGCCCAGGGAACCGGCCGAATCGGACAGGCCAGAATCTCTTTTCTTCGATCCCATAAAATGTAGACTGCCAAAATTGGAACCAGCAGCCCGCTGGAATATTCATCGCTTTGAAGCCAAGTCCGCCACAACTCAATAACGGTAGGATTCCAATAGGCCGCTAAAAGACAGATCAGTATACAAATACCAAAAAGTATCAATCCGATTTTGGCTGCCGGACGGCTCAAACAAGAAACAAGAGTGGGCTTTTGTCTGATTTCTTTTAACTCTGCCTTCGGCTCGCCCCTTGGAATGAAGAATCAACCGGCGATCGACAAGACCGCCCGTAAAAAGGGCCTTTTTCTCATCCACCAGACAATGCTCAATTCGACAGCCGGCGCCAATTTCAGATCCCTTCAAAAGAACGCTTTCACTTACCATACAGCCGGCGTGAATCTGAACATCGGATTCTATCATAAGAGGGCCGAACAACAGGGTTTCCGCTCCAATATGGGCATGGTCGCCAATTAAAGCCGGCCCCACTATTTTGGCTGTCGGATCAATGGACGCATGGGGTCCGATCCATACTTTTTCTCTTCCGTCGCAGGAATGATAAGAGCCAAGCCAGGGATCGTGGGGTTCCATAGCCAGCAGATATTGCCGAACAGCCGAAAGATACTCATGCCAATGACGATAATTGCCCGCGTGGCGGGATAACCGACCCAGGGCAATGGTCTTCTCCGCCTGAACAAGAGCCGGAATCAGATTTTCTTTCAAATCAAAGTATCCAGCTAAGGGAATATAATCAACCGCCTCGGGCTGACAAACATAAATCTGCGCGTCCTGTAAGATTTCTTCAGGGTTTTCCTGGCTGGGATTAAAGAACACCGTCATGAAGGCCGACTTATCCCGATGGACTCCGATCAGATCATGCAGATCCGGAGGCGAGACAATCGCGGCGGGAAAGACAAAAATCAACTCATCGCGCTGCGGATCCACGGCATCCCGGATACTGCCGGCCGTTCCTCGGGGAAGATTTTCAAATCGAAATTCCACGCTCAGATAAGGGGGGATCTCCAAAGCGGACTCAACCAGTCGCGCTCCCTTGGAACAGCAAATGACAAATCGCCGGACTCCCTGATTGGCGATATGCTCGATCAGCCGCTGAAGAGCCGGACGGCCCGCAAGCGGCCACAGCGCTCGATTCAGACGGGTAGCCAGTTCACACCGGCCAAAATCTGGGTTGCCAACAAGAATGACGGCCTTGATGCTGTCTATACTATATATTTTTGCCATAATTCGGAATGGCTACTTCTGCCCGGTTTTCTGCCTGAATTCATCAATAACCAGTTGAAGCGTACGGTCCAGAGAGTAGGTCGGCTGAAACTGGATGGCCTTGCGAATACGTTCCAGCCCCGGGACGCGACGAATCATATCGTCAAACGGACGGCCATACACCTCCTCGTATGGCCTGAATAATTTCTTGCTTTGACTGCCGGTAAGATGAATGACCCGGTCTGCCAGTTCCTCAATTGTTACTTCTTCATCGGACCCAAGATTAAACACACGGCCGGACGCTTGCGGACAGAGCAGGAGAGCCGCCAGGGCGCCGATCACATCGAACACACAGCAGAAGCACCGCGTTTGTTTTCCGTTGCCGTAGATTTCAAGGGGTTCGTTTCGCAATGCACGTTCTACAAATCGAGGAATGACCATTCCGTATTGTCCGGTCTGCCGCGGACCCACTGTATTGAAAAGGCGGACAATAATCACTGGAAGCCCATACTGCTGGTGATACGCCAGACCGAGAAACTCATCGATGGCCTTGCTGCAGGCATAAGACCAGCGGCTAAACCGGGTACTGCCCAGCACCGTATCGTCATCTTCG
>JAKJEN010000272.1 GCA_022705405.1 Planctomycetota bacterium
CTTCCGCCAAAACCATAAGAATGCGTTCCAAGGTTTGCCGGGTCTCCGTGCTTTTCCTTGGGCGTAAACCCCCAGCGGGCACGCGGTCCGCCGCCCAGTCCGCAGCCGCCGGTCAGCAGCAGGATAATTGCGATCAATCCGTACAGAAAATTTCTTTTTTTGTTTTTCATAAGATCACCATGGGTTCAAGGTTGCGGTTTCGGTTTGATTCCAATATGGCCGTCGTCGTAGCAGAACTGGAGGATTTGCCGTCCGATTGGAGCGGCAAAAGCAGATCCGGACAGCCCTCCCGGAACGGCCACTACGACAATTACAGCGCGATCGGCCGAATCTTCGGCGAAACATTCGAACCAGGCCATATCCGGCCGTTCGGTCGATCCGGTTTTGCCGTAGATTTTCAGCTGTTTGCGCAAGGGACAATCAATGAAAGTCGAATATCCGGTGCCCCCCTGCTCATAGACGGCCGCATGCATGCCGTCTCGAATTACAGACAGCGTGCGAGGGTTGATTTTCAGGGGCTTTTGATCCCGCTGATTGAACGGATCCTCGTCAAGGTAGATCAGACGCGGGGGTTTATATACGCCTCCTCGGACCAGGGCGGCCAGGGCATTGGCTGTCTGGAGTACAGTGACCCGCAGATTGCCCTGTCCTATGCCCCAAAACCGTTTTTCGGACTGTTTGGAGGGCGGAATAACGTGAATCTGCTCAGGGCTTGTGTAGGGAGCCGGCTGGATGCCGAACATAATGCTCCCGTAGGCCTGCGGCAAGGTACCCCAGGAGGAGATGATCTCTCCCGATGCCGGATCCTGAAATTCAATCGGCATCAGTACCCGCCGTCCGAAACCCAGTTCAAAGAGCCATTGCTGAAAGACTTTGCTGTCCAGACGGTCGGCCAGATGCGAAAAATAGATGTTGCAGCTTCCGCGCAGGGCATTGCGGGCGATGTTGCCGCCTTCTTCCGCCCAGCGCCAGTCATGTCCCATTCGATGAAACCGGCTCTGTCCAAGACAGCTGGGCCATCCGCGAGGAGGAGGCGTGGACGGACAGGAGATAATTTCAGTCGGTGTGACCCAGTTCTCTTCCAGACCGATCAGCATAATGATGGGTTTGATTGTGGAACCGGGCGGATAATTGACCTGCAGGGCTTTATTGAGCATCGGCGTATTTGGGTCGCGGAGCAGGTCGGCTACGTCCTGTCGAATGGTATTCAGATCATATACCGGAGTTGAGGCCATCGCCAAAATATCGCCGGTGGCCGCCTGCATGACAACAGCGGCGGCGCCGCGGCGTACGATGGAAGATACCTCCGCGGGCAAATCGGGATTGGACAGATAGCGTTCGATCTGCTGCTGGAGGTTAATATCAATCGTTAACTGAACATTGCATCCGTATTGAGGTTCCTTGCGGCGGAGCAGGTTGCCGTCTTTGTTATAGATCACTTCGCCCCGCCGTCCGCGAAGGATCGGCTCACAGACCTGTTCAATTCCGGCTTTGCCGATTAGTTCGCCTTCAAGATAGCGCAGATATTCATCATGACTGAACCGGGCTTTTTCTTCATCCTGAACCAGTCCGACCCAGCCGATAATCTGGCAGGCGGCGCTGCCCTGGGGGTAGTATCGCTTGCCCTGGGTTCGGATTTCGACCCCTTTCAGATCGCCTAATTCGATCTGGGTCTTGACGAGCAGGTCCGGACTGATTTCAAAGACCGGATAGGGCTGGTACATTTCCCACAGTCGAATGCCCAGCACGTCCACGGGCTCGACGGCCTCTTTTTCTTTCTGGTACTCTTCCAGCGA
>JAKJEN010000273.1 GCA_022705405.1 Planctomycetota bacterium
GATTTTTGTGCATCCGGCCGCCGACCAGATTGCCCACCTGATGGGGGAAGTGGAAAAGCGGGCGGCTGAGGGCCAGCGGGCGCTGGTGACAACGCTGACCAAGCGGCTGGCGGAGGATTTGTCGGCCTTTCTGTCGGCAAAAGGCATCCGCTGCCGCTATCTGCACAGCGAGATTCAGACCCTCGAGCGGGTGGAAATCCTTCGGGATCTGCGGGCGGGAGAGTTTGATGTGCTGGTGGGGATCAATCTGCTTCGGGAGGGATTGGATCTGCCGGAAGTGTCGATGGTTGCGATTCTCGACGCCGACAAAGAGGGCTTTTTACGGAGTGAAACCTCGCTGATCCAGACGATCGGCCGCACCGCCCGCAATGTCAATGCCGCAGTCTGGCTGTATGCCGATAAAATCACTCCTTCCATGCAGAAAGCCATTGACGAAACCCAGCGACGGCGTAGAATGCAAATGGAATACAACGCTCGGCACGGGATTACCCCCCAGACGATTCGCAAAGAGATTCAGCGGGGCCTTGCCGATGAACTCCGGGCGCGCCAGGCGGCACGGGAGGCGGTGGGACTGGAATCGCAGGAATATGACCGGGTGGAGTTGATTTCGCTCCTTGAAAAAGAAATGCTGGAGGCGGCCGAGGCGCTTGAATTCGAGCGGGCCGCCCGATTGCGCGATCAGATTCGGGAATTAAAGGATATGCCGGATCTGGAAGAAAACGGCCGACCGAGGGCCCCCGTTAAAGCCCCGGCGGCCAAAATCCATAGAAAAGTGAAATCCAGACGGATTTCATAACCGTGGAAGGAAACTGTGATGCCGCAAGCAAAAAAAAATAATGTGAAAAAAAAGAAGATTAGAAAATTGAATCTCAAAAAAATCAGACCGCTGATTGAAATGGCTGTGCAGGAGGATTTCGGCAAAGGCGATCCGACCAGCGAAATTACAGTTGATTCCAATGCACGAGGCCGGGGGTATCTGGTGACTCGTGAAGAGATTGTGGTCTGCGGGATGGAACTGGCTGCGGAAGTGCTGAAGGCCTATGATAAGCGCCTGAAGCTGAAAATTCTGATTGAGGACGGCCAGCGGGCCAATGTCACCGACCGTCTGGGGATTATCATAGGGCCGCTGCGGGCGATGCACAGCGCCGAACGGGTTGTGCTCAATTTTCTTCAGCGACTGTGCGGAATCAGTACGATGACCTGGAAATTTGTCTCGGCGGTCCACGGAACCAAAGCCAAGATCTATGATACGCGAAAAACCATCCCCGGCTGGCGCGAACTGGAAAAATATGCGGTTCGCTGCGGAGGCGGATATAACCACCGAATGAACCTGGGCGAGATGGTGATGTTCAAGGATAATCACTTGTCGGGGCTGAAGGGCCGGTTTGCACAAAGACTGCGGAAGATGGTCGCAGAGGCCAAGCAGTGTTCCGGAGTAAAATCGATTATTGTAGAAGTGGACCATGTGGACAACCAGCTGAATCATGTCCTGAAGATTCCGGGAATCGATATCGTACTGCTGGATAATATGGGCCAATGGCAGCTCAAACACGCGGTCAGGATGCGCAACCAAATGTGCGGGCGACGGCCGCTGCTGGAGGCCAGCGGCGGTATCTCTCTCAATAATGTATTGAGCATCGCCAGCTGCGGGGTAGATCGAATTGCCGTAGGAGCCATCACCCACTCGGCGGTGGCGGCGG
>JAKJEN010000274.1 GCA_022705405.1 Planctomycetota bacterium
TGCCGCGATCATAAATAATCCGATCAGGGAAATATACGTGTAGCGGTCCGCCATGGCCTGAGGACCGACATGAACGATGCCGATTACCGGCACCAGCGTGCCCAGATACCACAGCCAGCCCGTCGCGAGATAAGGCGATTTCTTTGCCCGCCAGATAACGGCCAGGGTTACGGCAGCAAGCAGCAATACCGACCCCAAAACCTGCCAAAGAATCACTCCCAATGGATGAGGATAAAAAATGGCAAGATTGCTCGGCCAGATCATCTTTCCAATATATGCGATGTAGGAAACAAAGGCATTCCCGATACGGATACCCAGTGACAACGCTTCAGTGGATTCAACAGCTCCTGCACTTTGTGCGGCGAAATAGGTTATGACACTGGAAAGGATTGCGAGGGCGAAGAGCGGTAGCTTTTCCCACAGCAGCGGAGTGATCCTTGACCATGAATATTCGGAATCGGTTGACTTCTTGACCGCGGGTGCTTGCTTGACCGCTACAACTTGCTTTGTTTTAGATTTCTTCTTTTGTTTGTCAGAAGTCAGGAGTTTGGACACTTCAGCCTGAACTTTGGAATCTGATTTTATTTCCGAAAAACGCTGCAGGGGCCAGAAATCCAGAAGCAGCAGGACAAACGGAAGGGTGATCAGCATGGGTTTCGACAGCAGGCCCAGAACGAAAAAAAGCACAACAAAAACATATCGCTTCCATCCCGGATGCTCCACATAATAGCTGTACGCTCCCAGTGTGAGCATCCAGAAGAAAGTGGAAAGAACATCCTTGCGCTCCGCTATCCAGGCCACAGACTCCACATGAAGGGGATGGATGGCAAACAGAGCAGCTACAAAGGCGCTGGGCCATAGTGATTTGGTCATCCGGCGCAGAACCAGAAAAAGGAGAAGCGTATTCATTACATGGAACAGAAGGTTGATCAGGTGATAACCCCGGGGGTTGAGGCCGAAGAGTTCATAGTCAAGCATCCATGAAAGCCAGGTTAAGGGATGCCAATGGCCGCTCAACTTTGCCAATTCAGGAGAAAAGGCCAATTTGACATTGTTCCCGTTCAGACCGGATTGCACAGCAGCATTTCGATATACGTAGAGACCATCATCCATGTTGATAAAGCCGCAGTCTTTGAGCTGCCAGAAGGCGGCAACCGTGAGGATCGCCAAAACCAGGCAAATCAAGACCGGAAGCCATTTCTTCTGTTGAGTTGCGTCCGGGCTGAAACTTCCTTTTGATGTTGTCATTGTTTCCACGCTACCAGCTTATCCCTTCGTTTTTTAAAAAGTTCTTCGCGCGTTCGTTGCCGAGCTTTGCCGCCATTCTAAAATCATTGATTGAAAGATTGATGTCACCAAGCTGGGCATAGGCAACGCCTCTGTTAATATAAGCATCTTCATAATCCGGCTTTATTTCAATT
The DNA here is from genome assembly GCA_022705405.1 of Planctomycetota bacterium. Taxonomy (GTDB): domain Bacteria; phylum Planctomycetota; class Phycisphaerae; order Sedimentisphaerales; family Anaerohalosphaeraceae; genus JAHDQI01. The sequence goes on from JAKJEN010000274.1 coordinate 1,422, forward strand.
GCCCTGCTGTAGTCCTCAATCGCCTGCCGGTAATGGCCGAGGCCGGCATAGGCATTGCCCCTGTTGCCATAGGCCTTGGCCTCATCCGGCTTTATTTCGATCGCCTTGTTTAAATCCTCAATCGCCTGCCGGTAATTGCCGAGGCCGGCATAGGCATTACCCCTGTTCACATAGGCATCCGCATGATAGGGTTTGATTTC
>JAKJEN010000275.1 GCA_022705405.1 Planctomycetota bacterium
GGAGTTGGATTTATCCGTCATGGATGGGCCTTTGTGAGTATCGAGCAGGTTTAATGCTGTTTAATTTTCGACGATATCCACCTTGCGGCCGCGGAACTTAACCGTCCCCGGGCATTTGGCAAACAGGGTGTGATCGCGTCCCATCCCGACATTGAAGCCGGGAAAGTACTGCGTGCCGCGCTGGCGAAGAATGATTCCGCCGGCGGTCACCGACTGGCCGCCATAAACTTTTACCCCGAGAAATTTCGGATTGCTGTCTCGCCCGTTTCTCGAAGAACCTTGTCCCTTTTTATGTGCCATGGCTTTTTCCTTATTTTCTTAGGTTCGGCTTTTCCGTATCCTGCAAAGCCACGTATGTTACCAAAGGGGTTTGGGTCTGTAAAGATAAAAAACCTCATTTTTCAAACAACCTTTCGGTTTTTTTGTCTTTTGTTAAGATATCGTCCATGAAACCGAGAATTTTGTTGATTAATCCGCCTATTTACGACTTTGCGGCCTTTGATTTCTGGCTGAAGCCCTATGGGCTGCTTCGTGTTGCCGGTCGACTTAAGTCCATTGCAGATCTGTACTTGTTTGATTTTCTCTACCGCCGGCATCCGGCTTTTGATCCGGCCGGAAAGATCAAAGAAGACCTTTGGGGTCGGGGCGATTTTCCTTCTGAAAGGGTCCCTAAACCGCCTGTTTTTAAGGATATTCCGAGATATTTTAACCGGTTTGGCCTGCCTCAGTCGGTATTTCTGGAATATCTCGACAAGCATGGTCCGTTTGATTTTGCCCTGATCCAGACCTCCCTGACCTATTGGTATCCGGGTGTGCGGGAGGCAATCGGCCTCCTGCGACAGCGGCGGCCGCAGATAAAGATTGTTCTGGGCGGCTTCTACGCCACCTGCTGCCCCGGTCATGCCGCTCAGGGGGCGGACCTGGTTATCCATCAGGATGACCTTGCCCCGTTGTGGGACCTGCTGGGAGAGTCCGCGGCCGACGGGTACTGTGCGCCGTGGTGGCAGGGCTACCCGACAGCGGACAAAGGAATTATGACATTGACTGACGGGTGCCCATTCCAATGCAGTTATTGCTATCAGCCGCTGAGCGGCAGGCCGTTTCGGCCTCGTCCGCTGGAGGAGTGTATTGCCGACTATGAGCATCTGGCCGGACTGGGGGCGCAAAACATCGCTTTCTATGACGACGCCCTGCTGGTCAGGCCCGACGAAACGCTGATTCCTTTTCTTGACTATGTGATCGATCATCCGCGCGGTATTCACTTTCATACGCCCAACGCCCTGCACGCCCGAAATCTTACACCTGAGTTGGCCAAGCGAATGGTCGCAGCGGGCTTTCAGACATTTTATCTTGGCTTTGAAAGCGCAAGCGAACAGTTCCAGAAGGCCACCGGCGGCAAGATTGTTTCGCGGGAGCTGGCCGAGGCGGTCGATGCGCTTCAATCCGCCGGAGCCGCCGGAGAGCATATTACGGCCTATGCCCTGCTGGGTCATCCCCAAAGCGATTTGCAGCAGCTTGAGGAGACGATGCATTTTGTCCATCGGCTGGGGATCCGTATTATGCTGGCGGATTTTTCGCCCATTCCGGGAACGCCGGACGGCCAG
>JAKJEN010000276.1 GCA_022705405.1 Planctomycetota bacterium
ATCAAGACGCGATTATTTAGTGCATTCAATGCGCGAATTTTTACGCAATGGCCTGCGCGGAATCAATTTGGATGATGTGTATCTGATGCCGGATGACAATCCCGATACGGTCGCAAAAGTCGACGCCGAGGGCGTTGTTCATTCTGCCATCGGCATCCTGCCGCTGCGTAGCTACATCAAGCGCCTTGCGACTATGATGCACACCGAATTCAAAATGTATCCGCGCTATATTGAACCGCATATGACCAATGGCCTGATCATTCCGGCATTTTCATTTGCCGATGGTCAGCTTGGATTTGAACAATACTACGGTGAAGAGCTTGCCACAGAGCGTTTCAGCATTGGTGAAATACTGACGATTTATTCAGGCCGCCAAATCGGCACCAAGCCACTGGGACTGCAAGGGATCCGGCGCCGCAATACGCCAATGGAACTATGGGGTCAAAAAACCAAGATATTGACACGCAGTTTCTTTGCCTTAATGTTGCCATTTGGGATTACGATTTACGCTGACATGCGAAACCAGGATGAGGCGATGGATTATGCGGTGGCTCATGACCTTTTCAGTAACCTTGCTGAGTTCAACATTGCTGCGGACGATTGTACTTTTGTACCGTGCTTTGAAAATGACGGAGCTGTGCTCGCTGATCAAAACGAAGTGCAGATTGCCAGCTATCGACGACCAGAACAGGCCCTGATTGTCATTTCCAATTTCAGCAAAAACAGACAAAAAATACAGTTGAAGATCAACCCCGAAAAACTCGGGATTCCAGCAAATTTTCAACTCCTCGACTGGGAAAGCCGCAAAGCCAGCGATGCGGAAATTTTACTCGAACCGGGCGATTTTCGTCTGCTGCGCATCGGGGATACGCTAGTCTTTGAAGAAAAGGTGATGAACCTGACCGAGCTGAAAGACTTCCGGAAGAATGAAAAACTTACAGTGGAAAATGATGTTTTTGTATGTCGAGGCAGCTCTGTGACACTGCTTTCCGACAAAGCATTTGCGGTTGACCCGACCAAAAAATACCGCCTTTCCGGAACGTTCCGTGCCAGGCCGGGGGCTGAGCCAAGCGTTTTCGGCTTCGGTTACGCGCCGTATGATGCCATGGACGTTCGGATCATAACTGCGGCAGTAAACAGGATCCCAGATACAGAGACCGAGCTTGCTGAGGAGGCGAAAGCCGGCGATACGATTCTGAAAATCAAGGATGCTTCCAAATGGGACAGGGACGGGGATTCCAGAGTGGTTTCATTCAATGTTAATGCGGATTTCTCCGACCTCCCGAACCGGGACTTTGCCGATACCGTTCCGGGGAAGATTACACAGATGAATGACCTTTGGGAAGTCGCTTTGAAGACGCCCCTGAAAAATGGGTACACGCAAGGGACGCGCATCCGCCAGCAGACCCATCGTGGGGGCATCTATATATACACTGGAGCCGGCGAACGAAAAACCTCTGAAGGCTGGCAAACATTCTCAGGAACAATCACAGGATTTGCCAATTCTGGGATGACTGCGGTTCAGTGGTGGCCTGGAACCT
>JAKJEN010000277.1 GCA_022705405.1 Planctomycetota bacterium
CGGCACCAAAAAAACGATCGGGGAATTTTTGTCTCCAAAATATTCTCTGCCGGTCACCCGATTGCCTTATCCCTGTAAAGTAACTGATATCCATGAAGGCTGGTACAGGCGTCCTTTTCGATTCCGGACGCTGCCGCTTGAGCACGCCTCCAGATGTTTCGGGTACCGGCTGGAGATGGAGGACAAAATCATCAGTTACTGCACCGACACGGGATACTGCAAAAACTCTGAGGAACTTTCGGCGAACGCCGATTTGCTGATCTCGGAATGCGCATTTCTCAGCGGTCAGCAATCCGAGGCATGGCCTCACATGAATCCGCAACTCGCCGCCAGACTGGCTGTTCAGTCAGACGCAAAGAGGCTTGCTCTGACGCATTTCGATGCCGCTTTATACACAACAAGGGCCAAAAGAGCAAAAGCGCAGATGCAGGCAAAAAGGATATTTCCGCACTCATTCGCTGCGTCTGACGGATTAAGCATAGTAATTTAAAAGCATAATGATGATTCTGGATTCGTCCTCGACAAACGAATACCTTAAAAAAATCTTTGGAATATCTTTTATCAGCGGCATTCTGTTTGTGAAGATTTACCTTGCTTCTTTAAGCTTCATCGCCCTGTAAATTGTCTGCGTGTTTACCAGGTTCGGGGCAAACCGTAAAGTGTTGTATTTCGGAAATCTTGGCCCGCACTTTTTAAGCAGTGCTTTGTTCATCTTAAAATCGGAATCCGGATGATTGAATGGCTGCAGACATCTCTCGGCGTTGGAGAACGGGGATTCATGAAGCGGTTAGTTTTTCTGGAAATACAAGCAGCGCAGAACCGTTCATTCAGGGGATTGAATCCATGATAACGGTCAAAGATGGTTCTTTTCTATCCGATTCTTCGCTCCGATGAACCGGGACGAATTTATCTTTGATGGTTTTATGCGGGAGCCATCTCCCGGCGAACAATGGCATCCAATTGTTCCATCGCATCATCCATCGTGCCGGTATTTAGGATATATGCATCGGCGAGGGCAATGGGAATAGCCGTTCCATAAGCAATTTCACGCTGGTCCCGCTCATCAAAACCCAGCGGAGAATCATCATCTCGTCCTCGCGAACAGACGCGCTCCAGCCGCAGTCCTCTGGGGGTCAGGACTGCAACGACCACGCCATCCGTTTTCTCGCGAATCAGTTCTATTTCCTGCCAGGAACGCATGCCTTCCAGAAAACCAACATCGGCGCCGGTTTTCAGAATTTCTTCCAGGGCAAGCCGGGTGACGCCCAGGCCGTCTTCACCCCGCAGCTCATCGGACACCTCGGATGTTGTTGAGGCATCGACTTCCAATCCGCGTGCCTTGACCTCGGCCCGGACAATATCGCCGGTTGAGTAATATACCATGTCCCTTGATCCCGCATAAATCCGGGCGATATTCTTACCCGCTGCCGGCATGCCGACGATGATGAAAATCTTCATATCTCCCCTCGCAAAAGATTTTTAATTTATTTTCTCTGTCGTATCTTTGTGCCTTCGCTGATTGTATCGTCA
>JAKJEN010000278.1 GCA_022705405.1 Planctomycetota bacterium
AAAATCGCAGTCCCGCCGATCGGAGCCGCCGTCGGTTGCGGATAAACCTCAAATTCAGGTTCCTCCGAAAGAATCGGTTCAGGGTCAAACATCCCGACAATCTGCGTATTATAGTTGGTATAAGTGTAGTACTTGCCCATCATCCACAGCAGGATTGTCTGCGGGCCATCCCAAACGGGGACGACCGGACGAAGATTGTCCACCGCAGAGTTTCGGGTGATCGGTGCCCAGGTCCAGGCGGCTCCGCCGTCGGATGTCATTCCGCGGTATATTTCATAATGCCGTTGCCCATCCGTTTTACTAATCAAAGGAATTCCGGTAGCGGGATTGGCATTGGTGGAGATATATACGATATCGGGGTTTTTCGGATCCAGCGCCGCCAGCCCGGCATAATCATTCTCCGCCGAGTACAGGGCGCTGCCGGCATAGGCCAGTGGATAAGTTCGCATTTGAGAACCGTCCCAGCGGGCATAAAAATAGCGAAGATCGCTTCCATTAAAAGACCCGCCGGAAGCGACTTGTACGGAAAAGACATACCACGGTCGACCCTGCGAATCCAGATGCATATCATTCGGCCAAGCCCTGTGTACATTGTCTGCCGGATAGACCAGCGTCAGCGACTCCGGCGCCGCCGCATTGGAAGCGCTGATATCCCGTACCTTAGTTCCGTCCATTTTATAAAGACCGCCCTGAAAAAGATATCCGGCATAGATGCTCGTTCCGCCGTATCCTCCATTGTAGTATTCTCGCGGATGGGCATTGGAACAGACAAAATAAACGGTATCTATATCATTGGAGGCATATTTGACGTAGGGCCGCTGACCGTCCTTGCGAATAAGCCAGCCGCCGTATGTCCATGTGACGCCGTTGTCGTTTGAAATGATAAAATTAGGATTGTAATTTTCTCCTCGATAAAAATCATAAATTCGTCCATTGCCGCCGTTTTCCGAACTAAGACGAAAGAGGTTGGAATAAGAAGTTGAGGCCCCGCGGGTCAACTGGATATCCGGCCCCCAGGCGGCGGTGTCGTAGGGATTGGTTGTAATGCGTTGGTGAATCAGGCGATCTGACAAATGCTTGGTGTACATCGCCAGGATGCGTCCGTCAGGCAAAGGCAAAAAGGCCTGTGCATCATGATCATCGCCCTGAAAGTTATCATGCAGATTGGTGCGTATCGCTGTTTGGGTCGAGAGATTATAGGCGGTCACTTCGATATCTCCGTTTCGACCGCTGCCGCCGGCGCCCGCCCCGTTGGCCACCGATCCGATTACCAGTTTGTCGCCATGCACAATGACCCGCTCATCCTGATACCAGCACCATCCGCCGTTATCATTGAAAATAATCAGGGGCCCGGCTGCAGCCGGCTTCGAAACCCCCAGAATAAGAAACGCCGCTATCCCGGCCATTGCAGAAATAATTTTTTTGAACATCGTGTAAATCTTTCTTTTAAACAAAAAGATCAATCTGCTCTCTAACAGCCG
>JAKJEN010000279.1 GCA_022705405.1 Planctomycetota bacterium
TTCAGTCCGCATTGGACAAAGCTAACGATATCCTTGAAAGGGAGCGGGTCATTACCCTTTCCACCAAGGCTGCGGAGACTTTTTTTGGCCTCATCGAGAATCCACCCGCTCCGAATGATTGCTTGAAAGATGCTATGCACCAGAGAGAGGCGCTTTTGTGCCGGAGATAGTTCTCCTTGCGCGCCATCAAGACCGAACCAGATTTGATTGTGGCGTCCCGGAACTGAATTCCTTTCTCAAGGCGACGGCCCGGCAGCATGGCGATAAAGGAATTTCACGCACTTTTGTGCTGTCGGATCAGGAAAAACCTGAGACCATCCTGGGGTATTTTACTCTTACGCTCTGCGAAGTCAGGACGGAGCATCTTCCCGCGACATATGCAAAGAAATATCCACAGCATGGACTTCCTGCCGTTCGTCTTGCGAGACTTGCTGTTTCCAGAAAATACCAGAGAAAGGGCTATGGCGGCCTGCTGCTTGCGGAAGCAATCCACCGGACGATCTTAATCGCAGAGCAAGCCGGCCTGATCGGTCTGTTTGTCGATGCAAAGGATGAGCGTGCACATAAATTCTACGAAAGATACGGTTTTGTTTCACTTCCAGGCCATGTGCTGCAATTATTCCTACCCCTTGAAACACTTCGTTTGACGGGGATTAAATAGTGACAGTAGGGCGCGCGTCCCCGAACGCGCCGCTTTTCGGACTGTTCGGGGAACAGTCCCTACATGACAAGCATGCAATGGAGGCTGTAGGGCGCGGTCCCCAACCGTTCCGAAAGGTTGTCGAGAGGCTGTAGGGCGCGGTCCCCGAACGCGCCGTAAGGTTGGCAAGCAACGCCTGACCTCCCCCTACCCCCTCCTAACCTGAAGGTCACGCGAGAGGGGGACACCACCCACTGCACCCCCGCCTAACCTGAAGGTCACGCGAGCGGGGGAAATAGTAGTGATGTCATTCCTCTATGCTTTCCAATATTGTCATTCCCGCAGTTTCCTGGCGGGAATCCAGGAAGATTGAAACATGGAGATGTTTGCACAACTAAATAAAACCAGCAATCATGTCATACCGGCGAAGGCCGGTATCCAGAAATATTAACTACTTCCTGGATTCCGGTTCGCGTGCCCTTCAGGGTATTCACCGGAATGACGAATAGGGGAGTTGTGCAAAGCTTTCATTAAAATTACACATCCAAATTATATGTTGTATATTCGTAAGTAGAGTGCTAAATTACTACAATGAATAATGAAGTTGAGCGAATCAGATTATTGGCTGATTTGAATATTCGGTTGTCTGAATCGCC
>JAKJEN010000027.1:0-9699 GCA_022705405.1 Planctomycetota bacterium
CGCCCAGCGCCAGGGTCACTGCATTGGCTCCATCGACTTGAAGGGTATTTCCGGAAGGTACTATTGTGCCGCCTTCACAAAGAATCCGAACACGGGATTCAAATTCAACCTGGCTGGCCAGATTGTTGCGGCCCTTGTGATCCACCTTGCCGTGCAGCACAATATCAGAGCCGCCGGCGCTGTTGCTGACGACCGTGTGCGGCGTGGTCAATCGGCAGGTAAAACTTATCTTGCCGGATTGGCTGGCGGCACCACAATCACATGATCCGGATAACTGGCAAAACATTCGCGATTGTAGGTCACGCCGTTGGCTGTATAAGCGACCGAAGCGGTCGCTGTACTCAGATCCAGCTGGCGGCGATAATTTGAACCGGAATGACCAAAGGTCAAACGCAATTCTGCCGTCGGCTGATAAGGGCACTGACGCAGGGGCACACTCATAAAGTTGTTTTTGGCCACATTCCAGGCCCCCGCGCTGTTGGCGGCCCATACATAACTCTGAATCTGCTGCAGATAGGCGGCCGCGCCTGCGTGTGAGTAATTATGCGGAGCGCCGGCCCATACCGTATCCTCATTGAACTGGATGATTTCTTCGGACATCCCGCCGTACACCATTGCTGCCAGTTTGCCGTTGCCGATCGGCAGAGCGGCATTGGAGGTCTTATCAGATTCGTAGACGGCGGCGCTGTTATAAAACAATACCATCGGCCCGGGATCGGCGCCGACAATTTGTGAAAAAATCGTCAAGAGGGCAATAATCGCGGTGAGATGCAACCTTTTACCTTTCATTCTATTTCCTTTTGATTAAACGGTTGTTCCAATTCATTTCCTTCTTTTCTGCGTTTTTTTTTACCGCCAACACTCACTGGACGGAATCCGGTTGCAGGCGAGCCACTCAGCCGCCAGTTGAGAGAAAGCGTACAGGTCTGTTTGGTTCTCCAGCCAGGCATTGACCAAAAGAGCCAAATCTAAAAGATCTACCTGACAGTTCTCATCCAGGTCCCAGGCAAGAGGCGTCGAACAGGAATACAGCAGGGTTTGCGCCGTTTGTACTGAAGAATATCCGGTCTGGTTTTGATGGATGCTTTTGTCCCGAGCTTTCACGCGATAGGCGTAGACTGTATTATTCATCAGACCGGTATCGGTATAGGTTGGGCTGTCCTGCCAGCCGGAGTGGCGCCCCCCGTCGGTTAAACATTCAAAGTAGTATTCAACCCCGTTCAAGTCATAAGCTGTCGCAGCCGTCATCGTGATTTCCTCGGAGCTGACAGCATAGGGAGCGGCAAGCCAGGTCATCGGGTCCGGCGTCGGAGGCAAAAGATCCGAAGTGGATGTGCCGATTGCCGTTCTGCCGAAACCGCCGTTGTAAAGGGTTTCTGCAAAGGCCAGACCGAACGATGCCTTCCAGACGGCAACATCATCAATATAACCGGTAAAATCGCCTCGGTGCAGCCCGTTCGGGGTGTCGCCGTAGAAACCGATACCCGTAAACTGTCCGTTGTAGTTGTTTGAGGCGCTGACGGCAAGAGCGATGGATCCGGCCTCATCCGCATTGAGCCAGGCGCGCAGCTGACCGGCTGCATTGATGGATACCAATACATGATTCCACTCGTTGAGAATCGGTAAATTGCCAAATTCCGGCGTTTCGTTGTCAACCGTCAGGCAGCAGGCGCCGGTCGGCAGGAATTCAATCTTGAAAGTTTTCGCGCTCGACAGGGAGCCGGGTTTGCTGCCAAACATGCATCCGGTCTTGTCGGAAGCGGGCAGGGTCGTCGGACGAAACCACAGCGAAATCGTCATGGGAGCGGCGGTTGGAAAAATCGTGTTGGTTCCCGAATCGGACCAGCCGGCGATCAGACCGTCTTTTTGATAGGTAAGGTCCAGACATCCGCCTCCCAGCAGATTGACTTGAGTATCGATCCAGGCCGCTCCCAAAGGATGGTTCGGTTTTGAAGGGAACACCTTGGCCACATCCAGGAAATCCACATCAAACGGCCAGTAATGATAAAGATCCGCCGAAAGGCCGGCTGCGGTTTTAAACATCCAAAGATCGCCGGCGATAACCGATGCATCGAGGGCGACCTCATCAATGCGCCAGTAGTATTCAGTATCGCTGGACAGAACCGGCGGCGTGAAGGAAGCGCCCGCCTGGTTGCCGAAACTGACCAGTCCGTTGGGGGAAGTCCCGAAATACACGTTGTGGCTGACGGCCGTACTGCCGGGGCGCCAGGTCAGCGCAGGGGTTGTTGCTGCGTTGTAATCCCCATTGGCTGGCGAGGGAACGGTTGCCTTGGTCGGCCAAAGCGCAGGATCTCCGACCAGAATCGAAGGTCCGGACCCGTTCTTGACGATCGAGGGTATGTTGGCTGCCGGATCGAGTGTATAAGGATAGCCGGGCACGAAAGCGGAGCCGTATGTAGTCTGACTGCCTGTGCACGCGTCAAAAATATTGCCGACTGACTTGATTTCGACTCGAAAGGTACCGCTGGTTCCCGAATTGGAAACGCCCGCGTCCCGCATTGCATTGTTTATATGGTCGAAATAGTTGTTCTCGAGAAGTACCTTAAAGCCCCAGGAACCGCCGATGCAATAGGAATTGCCCGCGCAGGAGTAGTAGTTATTGAACACGTGATCTTGGCCGTAGCGGCCGCGCGGCATGCGCTGGTCACAATAGTTGCCCCACCAGTTATGGTGCCAGGTTATGTTTAACTTGCCTACGTCCGGCGGATTGTCGTCGGTTGAACCCACCAGACAGGCAAACCGGTGAGCATTGATCTTGCTGGTGTAATAGAACCGACACCAGGAGACTGTAATATAATTGCATTGGTCAGAAAAGTCGCACAAACCGTCGGCCGCATCAAAAAAGGTGCAATGGTCAATCCACAGGTGTGTGGCTCGTCGGCAGATCAGGCCGTCCTGCGGCATTGCGCCGTGGAAGGTAATGTTGCGGATGATGACGTTATCAAGATCGGTGACCTTAACGCTGAACCCGACGATCCGGGCATCATATCCAATGCCTACGATGGTCTTATTGGATCCCACATTGGGAACATTGAAATCCCCGTGAATCGTGCCGACCACCTGGACGATGCGCGGGGTGTCTCCTGATACGGCGCTTGTGAACTGGGCTTTGTTTGTCACCGTCACAACCTGACCGCCCTGGCCTCCGGTAGTACCGCCGGCTAAAGTGGCCCAGCCGATCGGCGATTCATCAGCAGCAAGGCAGGGGTGCCATAAAAGCACAGACAAAATGACTCGAATGAGATATTGTTTACGTACCATTCAAGATCCCCTAATTAGGAGTATTTTAAAGAAATCTTGTCTTGATATACTAAAACGCACTCAATTCCCTCCATATGAATTGTTCAGAACACTTACAATATAGCAGAAAAATCAGTGCAATATCTTCCTATTTTAACGAAATAACTTATTGTATTCTTAGATTTATAGATTTCTATCTATTACAAGATGTAAATGATCGACAATAAAATTCTTTTTTTTGAATTCTATATGAAATATCTTCGTTTTCATTAAATAAACAACTCTGATTATATATGCTGTAATAAGATGTGAATTGCCTTTTATTGGCATAAAGGAAATATATTTTCTTATTTTATCAAAAATTTTTAATTGCGGGCGTTACGCTCTTTGGAGGCCTCTTTTAGATCATATCCCTGAGAAGACAGATAATTATTGATCCGCCCTTTGTATTTACCAAACCACTGGTGTTTTTCCTTGGAAGAACCCGCATCCATGGCCATTTCCCTCGCTTCCAGCAAATAAGCCATGATGGCGGCCTTTTGCGGTTCCGTCAACTGAGGCAGCATTTCAAGATAGGCGTTGTATGTCGCCTGCACGAGGCCATAAGTCATGCCGTCTTTAATCTGATCGATTTGTGCCGGCGTCAGCAAAGCGGAAAGTTTCAATAAATATCGAATATGTAATTGTTTTTGCAGGGCTTGGGTCATTTCCTTCAGGGCCTGGATAGCCAACTTTATCGAATCCGGGCTGCCATTGTCGCCGACCTGCGATTGAACGGCCCTGATCCGGCTGTCTCGGGTATCCTGCAGCATACTCAGACTTCGGTATTGATCGGCTATCAGATTACAGACTTGCTGCGCCAAAGCCGAATCGTCCAGACCAAGCATATCGACGATCTTGCCGGCTCGTTCCAGAATGACCTGTGTGTAAGCAGGATCAGGATCCTGAGGAATCTGAAGGACAGTCGCCGGTTCAGGCACGGATAAAAAGACCGACCAGACCAACAGGGTCCAAACGTTCATTGCATAAATCATGCTTTGTCTCCTGAACGAATTGTTTTATTCCATAAGGCGACAGGATAATGGATAAGGGCCGCCTTTTCAAGAGGACCCGTTGTGTTTACAAAACCGGATCTCTCTACGGAAATCAGCCCGCATCATCCCCCGGCGAAAAACCTTTGAATCGCCGCCTGATTTCCACTATGATGTCTGCGTATGTATGAAGCGCTCGTCTCAAACAGGTTAAAAAAACGGTTCAAAAGGCAGCGGAGTCGTGCAGGATCGTATTCGAAAACTTGAGAATATCGCCCGGCAGATTCGAATCGACATCGTCACAATGATTCACAAAGCCGGCGATGGCCACCCGGGGGCCTCGCTCTCCGTGACCGATATGATTACAGCCCTGTATTTCGAAGTGATGAATGTAGATCCGGCAAATCCTCAGAAGGCCGACCGCGATCGTTTTATTTTATCCAAAGGGCACGCCTGTCCGTGCCTCTATGCGGCGCTGGCGCGCAGAGGATACTTTTCTCCCGGCGAACTGACTGGTCTGCGAAAACTGGAGTCTATGCTGCAGGGCCATCCGGATATGAATAAAATCCCGGGAATTGACAGCACCTCGGGCTCCCTGGGCAATGGCATCTCCATCGGTCTGGGCATGGTCCTGGCCGCACGCCTGACAGGTCGCGATTACTACACCTATGTCATTACCGGCGATGGAGAAATTCAGGAGGGGATAATCTGGGAAGCGGCGATGGCCGCTGTCAAATACAAAACCGACCGACTGATTGTGCTTGTGGACAATAACGGCATCCAGAGCGGCGGGCGAGTGGATGAAATCAGCGGTCTGTATCCCATCCTGCCAAAATGGAAGGCCTTTGGGTGGCATTGTCAGGAGATTGACGGGCACGATATGGGCCAGATTCTCGACGCCATAAAAAAGGCCCAGGCCTGTACGGATCGACCTTCTTTAATTCTGGCTCATACCGTCAAGGGCCAGGGCGTTCCCTTCATGGTGGGCGACAATTCATGGCACAAACGCGTACCGACAATAGACGAATATCGCCAAGCCATGCGGGTTCTGGGAGGCCCATGCCTATGACCGCCTTTGGCAATACCCGTATCGCGTTCATTGAAACCCTGACTGAACTTGCGGAGCAGGATCCCAAAGCGGTTTTGGTTTGTGCCGACTCGGTACTGGTAGTCAAGGGAAAAGACTTTGCCAGAAAATATCCGGATCGCTTCATTGACGTAGGCATTGCCGAACAAAACGCCGTGGCCTGTGCGGCGGGTCTTGCCACCTGCGGTCTGATCCCCTTTGTCGCGACCTATGCCGGGTTCATAACCATGCGGGCCTGCGAACAAGTGCGGACTTTTACGGCATATCCGGGCCTGAATGTCAAATTAGTTGGGGCCAACGGAGGCATCAGCGCCGGAGAACGAGAAGGCGTCACGCATCAATTTTTTGAAGACCTGGGCATTATGCGCACCATTCCCGGCATTACCGTAGTGGTCCCGGCCGATGAAGACCAGGTGCGGCATGCCACGCGCGCCATTTACAAAGTCCAGGGGCCGGCTTATATGCGTATCGGCAGCGGCCGAGACCCTGTCGTGGATTGCCGGCAGGTCTCTTTTGAATTAGGCAAGATCCGTATCCTGGCCGAATATGGCAAAGACATCGTTCTGTTTACCAACGGCTTTGTAGTAAATCGCGTCTTGTCGGCAGCCGAGGCGCTAAACAAGCAAGGTGTCCGCGCTACCGTGGCGGATGTTCATACCATCAAGCCACTGGACCGGTATGCCGTCGCAGCGCTGTTGGAGCAAACCGGCGCAGCCGTAACGATTGAAGATCATAATATTATCGGCGGCCTGGGCAGCGCCATCGCTGAGTTAAGCGTCGAAGAATGCCCGATCCCCATCCGGCGGCTGGGTCTGCAAGACTGCTATCCTCGTTCCGGAATGCCGGATCTTCTGCTGGACTATTATCGGATCGGCGTATCAGATATCATAACAGCCGCCCTGGATGTCCTTAAGAGAAAATCTGTATGAAGAAAAAGCGATTGACGTTAATCCATACCTCGCCCGTTATGATCCCGGTCTTCAGCGAACTGTGCCGAGAATTGCTGGCGGGTATCGAAGCGGTACACATGGTCGATGAGAGTCTTTTGAAGGATATTCTCAAAAACGGCTGCCTTACCAAACCGACCGCCCGTCGCGTAATCCAGCACATTTTGTCTGCCGACCAGGCGGGCGCCGATGCGATTTTGGTGACTTGCTCGTCCATCGGCAAGGCCGCTGAAATAGGGCGCGAACTGGCGGAATCTCTGGTGATGCGCGTGGATGAACCCATGGCGGACAGAGCCATAAAACTCGGCCGGCGAATCGGGGTGATTGCTACGATACCTTCAACTCTGAAACCCACCGCAGAGCTTCTCTGCAGACAGGGGTCGGAAGGGCTTGAGGTCTTCACAAAATTATGCGAAGGGGCGTTTGAAGCGGTGATTTCGGGCGATCTGGCAACGCATGATAAAATCGTCGCGGAGGGCATTCTCGAACTCGCAGGCCGGGTCGATGTGATCGTATTGGCCCAGGCCTCGATGGCGCGTGCAGCCGACGCCCTTCCTTCCAGTAAGGCGACCGTGCCGATACTTTCCAGTCCCAGGCCGGCGATTGAGTATTTGGCAACCGTGTTGTCGGCCATTGAAAAAATTGTTTAATGATTTGTATCATTTCCGTAAAGGCGGAAACTCGGATAAACCGTCCCGGGAGCGATCCCTGGAGCAGGTTGCTCAAATCGGAAACGGGTATTTTATTTATCAAAGGTCAATACGACAGGGCTCCGGCCGACTGCAAAAGACGCCGCAAAATAAATTCTATAGGGATCGTGTAGAAACAGACGCGTAAATACTGTAAGGAGCGAGCATGACTGAACAGATTAAATCGGCCGTCTATAAAACGGCTTTGGGATTGTCCGCGATCTGCCTTCTGGGGGCGGGGATCTTCGGAACTCTATACAAAACGCCGTTCCCGGCTCGCCTCTTGGCGACGGCCTGCCCCATTCTTTTGGCTGTGGGCTTATCAGGCACCCCATTCAAGGGATTTCGATTTACGATCTGCATCATCGCTGCGGTACTGGCGGCCATGTGCTTTCCCGAACGCTTTCTCAATTTTGGACAGATAAATCTGAGAGACCGTCGCCTGATTCTGGCGATTGTACAGATGGTGATGTTCGGCATGGGTACGCAAATGAGTTTGAATGACTTTCGGGGCGTAATCAGAATGCCCAAGGCAGTCGTCATAGGGATCGCCTGTCAATATACCATCATGCCTGTAGTTGGCTTTTTACTGGCTAAAATCTTCGGATTTCCGCCGGAAATTGCAGCCGGTATTATACTGATCGGTTCCTGCTCAAGCGGATTGGCTTCCAATGTCATGAACTATATAGCAGGAGCCAATTTGGCCTTGTCTGTAACGTTAACCGCCGTGGCACAACTGCTGGCCCCCGTGTTCACCCCGATGTGGATGAAACTGCTGGCCGCAGAAATGGTGGAAGTGCAATTCTTTGGAATGATGAAAGAAATTATCCTGATGGTGTTGCTCCCAATCGTCGTGGCCCTGCTCTATAATGCCGTACGAAAAGAACGTTTGGAGCGTCTGCATCGGCTGATGCCCGTCCTATCCATGACGGGGATCATCTATTTTACTGCCGTCACTACCGCTGCCGGACGCGATCATTTGCTGAAAATCGGGGCTTTGCTGTTTCTGGCCGCCGTACTGCATAACGCCTTGGGTTATATGCTGGGCTATTGGGCGGCACGGCTGTGCCGGCTCGATCAAAATTCCTGCCGTACAATCGCCATAGAGGTCGGCCTTCAAAATGGAGGGATGGCCTCAGGCATCGCAGGCGTCCTCGGTAAACTGGATACCGTGGGATTGGCGGCTGCCATATTTAGCCCCTGGATGAATGTATCCGGATCGATCCTTGCCAACTACTGGCATAAGCATAAACTCAAGGACGCCTGATGAGCGGCAAATCCGTATTTTTATATATGAAACGCGCTTCAAATCGGCTGAGCTTCGGCGCCCTGAATTAGCGACGTAAATTATTTCTCTGGTTTATTGAATAGTTTCAGATCTCATATTGCTCTATAAAAACTTCCGCTCTGTGCCTGACGGAAATCCGAATGCAGCGGTTTTTTTGCTCAAAGGTCAAAGGGTGCGGAAGTTTTCTTTGGGAGGCGCATTGGGATCCGAAAAAGTTCCGGTCTGCTTTCGAAGTATCGGCCAGTCTCCAAAGGCCAGCACAAACGGCATAATGATATTGGCGACAGGCACGATCATCAGGATGCCGAGGGCCCAGGGATAACCGGCCTTGGAAAAGATCCGGCAGAACGGCCAGACGATCAGTACAATGTTGACAGCCAAGATCAGCAGAATAAATCCAAAGACAAAACAGACGCCGAACATGGTCTCCGGACAGAACTCATCCATATCAACTCTCCTTTCGAATCATGTTTCTATGAATCCATATAAACCTGAAACCTGGTGCAAGTCCAGAAGTTTTTTTGAAAAACGCATGATCGTTTTATTTGCATTACACAGCAACGATTGATCGATAAGCCCAGCCGGGGATCGGCTGGTTTGGGTTATGCTGCCTTAGAAGCCCAGGTTGGCCCTTCTGCCGCATGGAATGGGATTTTGTTTCGTATCATCTGGCGGAACCGCCCCATTAGTGCGCTGGCAGGTAAAGTTGTCTATGACCAGTTGGTCAAAAGCAGGCGGCAAGAGATTATGAAAATACAGAGGCGCCGGCCTTCTTCTCTAACAGCCCTGTCGTTTACAGAAGCATTTACATGCCGAAGGGGATATCCACGAAGGGGTCAAAGTAAAATGGATCGACAATGCGCCGGGGCCATACGGAATAACTGAATTTCAGGATCGTCGGGCGGACCAGCCGAATGTATTCTTCTGTGGACATGCGGATCGAGGTTTCGTGTGTTCCGGCCAGAAAGGTGATTTCCTTGTCTTTGGTCAGTGTCTTGTCCATCAGGGTCGGCAGATTGTACACATTCCCAAGAGGCGCCATCGCGCCGACCTGGCAGTCTTCAAACAGACCGGCCATCTGGGCCTCAGTGGCAAGAGCCGCCTGTTTGACCTTCAGGCGTTTGCGCAAGGTTATAAAATCGATTTTGCGGTCGGCCGGCAACACGCACAGATAAAACCGCCCGTCGGCCTCTACCGTCACGGATTTGGCGACCTGCCGACTGGGGATGCTTTTTGTGCGGGCCAATTGCTCGGCCGTGTAAACCGGCTTGTGATGAACCATCTCGTAGCGGCATTTTTGCTCGTTTAAATATTCAATGGCGCGCATACAGACCTCCTTTCGGTCAGCGTTTTATTTTAACCCTTCGCTTAACCAAGGAAGGGATAATACGGCGAG
>JAKJEN010000027.1:9709-12820 GCA_022705405.1 Planctomycetota bacterium
AAACGGGCTGCGGATGGCCGGGCACAAGCATCACATAGAAAAACAGGGCAATCGAAATCAGAACAAGCGATACAAATACCCAGAACAGCGGATCCCGCAGGACTCTGATGATTTTGTGCCTTACCAGATGCCAATCCGATTTATGCAAAAAATGTATATGTAAAGTTCCCATTATTTATCCTCCCGAATAAACAATCTTTTCCGTTTGTTTATACGAGGGAATGCGTCAAAAGGTTTATCTCAAAAGAAGCAGCAGAAATCAGATCTCGAAGCGGTGCAGATAAAAGAGATACGCGCTGTCGAGATCGCGGAGGTCCGGAATCTACAGAGCGATATTCAGTTGTTCTTCAGCGCGGAGCATGGTCTCCGTCTCGGCCTCGACCAGTTCGCGGATCAGCCCCTTGCGAATTTGTACAAGGCCCATACGGAGGATCTTTTCTTCCACCGAACCGGCGATGACGCGGGCTAAAGGTCGGCTCAGGCGATACTGACGGATCAGATGTTCGACGATGACCGATTTGCTCCAGCCGACAGTCTGTACCAATCCGCCGGCGGACTCTTCGATAACTTCAATTCGTTTGCGCCGGAGTTTGCGGTGACCGCGGTGTTCGTTGAGCGCTTGGGCTGCACTGCCAAAGCCGGTATCCTGAAGGACGGCCTGAATCATCAGATGAATTTCGTCGGCGCTGACGGTGCGATTTTGAGGTCGGCTGTAGAGAAAAAAGGTGACGGCCTGGGCCATCTGCTCGGCGGCAAACAGATCCGGACTGCCGCCGGCGCTGAGGGCATGGTGAAATGTGCCCAGAACCTTGGTGTGCAGGTAGGACTCGACGGTGCGATCCGATTTGATGACCCGAATCCGCATGGTTTGCCCTTTCGACGGTTAAGCCAATGTTTGGCCGGCTTTGGCGGAAGCCGGCGGGTTCAGTTGCCGAATAACCCCGGCTGATCCGACAGATCCGCTTCCTGCAGCGCCTGGCTGAACTCATCCAGCAGTTCGCCGGCGTCGGTAAATTCCCGATAGACACTGGCAAAGCGGATATAAGCGACCTTGTCCACTTTACGAAGATACTTCATCGCGGCTTCCCCGAGAAACCGCGAGGAGACTTCTTTGTCAAAACTGCGGAAAATTTCTTCTTCGATCCGGTCGGCAATTTCCTGGATGGTCTCGATAGATACCGGCCGTTTGTAACAGGCCTTCTGCAGGCCGGCAATGATTTTATCGCGCTCATAAGGAACGCGGGAGCCGTCTTTTTTAATAATGCTCAGCTTAAAACTCTCGCCGACTTTCTCATAGGTGGTAAATCGCCGCTGGCAGGCAACGCATTGACGTCGACGGCGGATGACTCGACCGCCGTCGCTGGACCGCGAATCAATGACCTTATCCTGATCTTCCTTACAGAATGGACATCTCACAAGACACTTCCCAAGGAATAGACTTATGGACCACTATATATAGTTTTCAATAGTTTAACGATCTATATATTGAGTGTCAACAGGAAAGTTGTTAAAAAAACTTCTAATTTAATACAGATTGCGGATGTAATATGTACTATTACAGGTAAATGGTTATTATAAAAAAAGGTCGGCTCTTTTCAGAACCGACCCAATTTTCATTTTAATCAAAAATTTTCTGGAATAAAGAGTCCAATAGTTTAAGGGGTTTCTCTGCCGGTTGTGGGCAAATAAAGTTTTTCATGGGCTGCCTTTAATTTGCCTTCCTCCATTTTGAACACAGCGCGGTCATAAGTAAGCAGCCCATTGACTTCGATCTCTACATCGGTGGTTTGGGTATAGACAGCCGCTGACAATCCCCTGGTAATCAGCGGATACAGGTTGTTCATCAGGTCCAGATAGGCCTCTGTCAGGGTCTGCTGATCTTTGAAGCTCCGGTAGCCCCAGTTCTTTTCATCCTGCCATGTGTGCCCGGTCAGCGGCAGTCCCAATCCGCCGAATTCACCAAGGACGACGGCCCGACTTTCCTCCAGAGGCGGCATGCCCGGGCCGGGATATTTATGAATGTCCATCACATCGCCGACATTTCGGTCCTGCCAGCCGCTGGCGTTGTTAACCAGCCGAGATGGGTCATACTCTTTAACCCAGCCGGTCACACGGGCGGTGTCGAACTGCCCCCAGCCCTCATTGAAGGGTACCCACATGACGATCGATGGATGATTATAGAAAGCGTCGATCATGGCCTTCAGCTCCCGGTCAAAGTTTTGCGCCGAAGGCTGGCTTCTTCGGATATCGGGGCTTCCGGGCGCAATGTATGCATCGCCGGAGGGCATGTCCTGCCAGACCAGCAGACCGAGTTTGTCGCACCAGTAATACAGGCGATCCGGCTCGACCTTGACGTGCTTTCGGAGCATATTCATTCCGATTTTTTTGAGTATCTCCAGATCGTAGCGCATCGCCTCATCAGTGGGCGGGGTATAAAGCCCGTCCGGCCACCAGCCCTGATCGAGCGGGCCGTACTGGAACAGCGGGCGGTTGTTCAGAAAGAGCCGATTGACCGCGGCGCTGTCTTTTTTGATTTCGATTTTGCGAAGCCCAAAATAGCTGTCCACCCGATCGACAGCGTCATTTTCCCGTAGCAGACAGACGCGGAGATTGTACAGCCACGGATCATCGGGAGACCAAAGCCGGGAATTGGGAATTGTCAGAATAATGGGGCCGTCCATACTGGTTCCCGAAGCGGAAGCGATTGGCTTTTCGCCTTCGAGTGCATCGACAGACAGGCGGTATTTTTGGTCTTGCACATTGACGCCGCCCAGTTGAACTTTGACCTGAACCTGGCTGTTATCAACATCAGGAGTGATTTTGATCGATTCGATATATTCAGTCGAAACGGGTTCCAGCCAGGCCGTCTGCCAGATGCCTGTGACCGAGGTGTACCAAATACCCTCGGGCCGTCTGACTTGCTTGCCGCGGGGCTGCCATTGAGCGTCGGTCGGATCCCAGACGCGGACCAGCAGCTCCTGGCTACTGCCTTGGCGCAGCGCATCGGTAATATCAAAGACAAAGGGATCGTAACCGCCCCGGTGAGAGCCGATCTGTTTGCCGTTGACCCAGACTGTCGCCTCCCAATCAACAGCGCCGAAATGAAGCAGG
>JAKJEN010000027.1:12955-18028 GCA_022705405.1 Planctomycetota bacterium
CCCGCCTGCCTGCCCAAGACTGGGGCAATGAAAAGGTGCGGCGGTACCAGAGGATATTTTCCGGCCCAACAGTTTTACCGACCCCAGACAGCGCCGATTCAATGGCAAAGGGGACCAGAATCTGTCCGTCATATTGGGAAGGGACCGACTCGCTGCGACTGGTAATCGCATAATCCCACAGGCCGTTGAGGTTTTGCCAGTCCTTGCGAACCATTTGGGGGCGCGGATATTCGGGCCAGACGTTTTGGGGGCTAACCTGAGCGGCCCAGCGTGTCATAATTTTGCCTTCGACCGGTTTCCAGTCGGCCGCCTGTACAGAAGCTGCGGTCTGAATCAAAATCGCCAACAGAACAGATTGTCTCATGATTTTTTCTCCAAATTCATCAAGGTTCTTTTGGGATGATATTATAGTTCTCATATTAAAGAAAGAAAGGATAAATCCGATTGGGTTTTTAGGGCGTCGAAGAAAAAAACTCTCTAATTTTTTCGTTTGTATCCGTAAATATTTGCGGCTATAATAAGCCGGTTCAATTGAATAGAAAACACAGATCCGGAGGTTTGCACATGAGAAAGAGTTTGCCGGTTCTTGCAATTCTGTGCGGAGGCCTTATGTCGATTTTTCTTGCCGTTTGCAGGGCCGAGGAAATGAAAAAAAATGAAGAATCATACGAAGATGTCTTTACACTCAACCGTCGCATCGGCCGAGGAGTCAATATCATCGGCTATGACCGCATCTGGCAATCGCGGGAACAAGGCCGATTTAAGGCCAAGTATTTCAAAATGCTCAAAGACGCAGGGTTTGACAGTGTGCGGATCAACCTGCACCCTTTCCGCTATATGGCCGCCCAAGATCCCCATGCGATCCGGCAAGAGTGGCTGGATACACTGGACTGGGCTGTGGAGAACGCATTGGCCGCAGGACTTGCAGCCATTTTGGATCTTCATGAATTCAATGCCGTCGGCCGCGATCCGGATGGTATAAAGGGCAAATTTATTTCATTCTGGAAACAGATTGCTCCGCGATTTCAAAACGCTCCCCCGACAGTACTATTTGAAATCCTCAATGAACCCTGCCGAAATCTGACGGCCGATCTTTGGAATCAGTATTACCGAGAGGCGCTGGCGATTATTCGTCAAACAAACCCGACCCGTGCGGTTATCGTCGGCTCGGCGGATTTTAACGCAGTGGACGCCCTCGATACCTTAACTCTGCCGCTGGAGGATCGCCATATCATTGTGACGGTGCACTATTACAAGCCGATGGAGTTCACACACCAGGGAGCCGGCTGGACGCCTGCGTTTGCAAATATCGAAGGTGTGCCCTGGCCCAGATCTGAAGAAGAAAAACAAACAGTTGTCGACGACTTAAAAAAGGTTTCTGAGTGGGCGGCTCAGCACAATCGCCCTATTTTTTTGGGAGAGTTCGGCGCCTATGACAATGCCGAGATGGATTCACGGGCTCGTTATACCAACCATCTTGCCCGCACGGCTGAGCAATTCGGATTCAGTTGGGCCTACTGGCAGTTTGATTCAAACTTTATACTTTATGATATACCTAACGACAAGTGGATAGAACCCATCCTGAATGCATTAACGTCAAAAAAGTAGAATCGGGCAAACAACCGGCTAAATACGAAGATTCGGAAGGTCCGTTCAGCTGCTTACAGAGGCAATCCGCTGATCTTTGATTTCCTGGGCTACCTTAAAACCTACATCGAGGGTAAGCGAAAAATCCGGATCAAGCACATCCGTTATTCGATGCTCCTGAAGGAAACTCTCCGCCAGCGAGGTGGCGTTGGTGAAGCCGTCTTTTTTTACTTTTTCATACATCCACTGAGCAATCTTTTCTTCGGTCATCCGAACTTCTCCTGAAACAAAATCAATCTCCGCCAAATCAAATAAGCGGGAAACCAGCAATTCTATCGTCAAAAACAATGTTTTGCAAACACTTTTTTTAGTTAAAACAGGAAAGATATTAAAGCGAAACCGGATCTGATATGTTCCGATAAACTCTCGATAATAATACTAAAAATCAAGATTTTTAATTTTTGTCCGATAAAAAATTAAAGAAAACCATTGTTTCTGACGAGAATAAAGATACTTAATCAAACAATCTTACCCTGTATGGGGCACAGAAAAGGGAGTTTCTATGAGAACTGTTGCCATTATCAACCAAAAGGGCGGATGCGGAAAAACCACGGTATCTATCAATCTTGCCAGCGCCCTTGCCGCCAAGGGATATCGTACGCTGCTGGTGGATATGGATCCGCAGTCGCATTGCGCTGTCGGACTTGCCGTACCGGAGGAACAAATTGAGCAAAGCGTTTATGATGTGCTGATCGGAAACGCCCGGGGGGAGCCGCTTCGGATGAAAGAGATCCTCTGGCAGATCAGCGACCGTTTTGAACTGGCTCCATCGAGCATTGATCTGGCGGCGTTCGAGTCTCAGATGTCGGGCATCATGGATCGGGAGAACTGTCTTGGTACAGTTCTGGGCCAAATTCAGGAAGAGTACGATTATGTGGTCGTGGATTGCCCGCCGTCTGTAGGACTACTGACCTTCAACGCTTTGCGGGCCGCTACCGACGTGATTGTGCCGGTGGAGATGGGATATTTTTCTCTGCACGGTCTCAGCAAACAGTTGGAAACGCTGCAGGTGCTCAGCGAACAGTGCCGCCAGAAGATCAATGTCATGGTACTGGCCAGCATGTATGACATCCGCACTAAGATGGGGCGGGAAATCCTGGCCGAATTGCGCAAACACTTCGGCGGACGGATGTTCCAGACGGTGGTGAATTTCAATACAAAACTGAAGGAGGCAGCCAGTCTTGGCCAGCCGATCAGCGAGTATGATCCGGCCAGCAAGGGATACAAGGATTTTCTGAACCTTGCCGAGGAATTGATCGGAACCGATACTCTGGTGCACAAGGCCGAACTGGTCGATACTCTCGAAGCGCGGATTCAGACAATCAGCGCCAGCGCCGAAGAACTGCTGGCCACAATTAAAGAACCCCAACCGGAAGCGCCAGATGCGGAAGTTGCCCGGCCGGCTGCTGCAACAGCCCAGACCGAACCAGCCAAGGCCCAGCCGCAGCGCACCTTTGAGGAAAAGGTGGCCGATTTTTACGGCGTTCGACAGGAAGACGGATCGGTGGTGTTCTCTACCCTGTATCCGCGGGCCAAGCGGGTGGAAATTGCCGGAGACTTTAATGATTGGATCCCGGAACAAACCCCGATGCAAATGGCGGCCGAAAACGGAAAATGGGTGACTAAATTGCCGCTGGGCAAGGGAGTCTATCGCTATCGACTGGTCGTGGACGGCCACTGGCAGCAGGATCCATACAATGAAAACGCCGAGCCCAATCCGTTTGGAGAACTGAATTCCGTATTGCATGTAAAATAACGGAAATCGCGCTGACCAGACAATTAGGCCCTGCCCCGCTCATCCAGCAAAGGATCGCTTTCTCTTTTTTTAGCAGGCGCCAGAGAAAAACAGGAAGCTCAGGAGTTATCCTCTTCGAGGATTTCTGTCTGGGTGAGATATTCTTCTTCCGCATCTTCTTCCGTGTTTTCGTTTTCCTCGTGGCGGCTGGATAAGTCTTCATATCTGGCCACCTCTTCCGGCAGCTGATTGCGCTTCATTTCCTCGTAGTCATCCAGCGTCATGGTGACCTCGCGCGCCTGACTGCCTTTGTATTCGCCGAGGATGCCGGCGACGGCCATCATCTCGATAATCCGTGAAGCGCGGGCATAGCCGATGCTCAGCCGCCGCTGCAGAAGCGAGACGCTGCCACGCTGGCTTTCGAGCACAATCCGTACGGCCTCATCAAACAACTCATCCGATTGCGCCGCGGTCACATCCACTCGATTGAGCTGCATCAGTTCCGGATGATACTGCGGCTGGGCAACATCTTTGAGAAAACCGACGATATTGCGCAGTTCGTCATCTTCCAGATAGGCCCCCTGTGCCCGAATCAGATCGCTGGTGCCGGGGATCAGAAAGAGCATATCGCCCTGGCCAAGCAGGGCCTCTGCGCCGTTCTGATCAAGAATGATGCGGCTGTCCATGCGGGCGGCCACGCGAAAGGCAATCCGCGCAGGCATATTGGCCTTGATCAGTCCGGTTACCACGGTCGCCTGCGGCCGCTGGGTAGCCAGCACCAGATGAATACCCACCGCACGGCTTTTCTGCGCGATGCGGACAATAAACGATTCGACCTCCTTGGCGCTGGTCATCATCAGATCGGCCAATTCATCGATAATCACTATAATATGCGGCAGCATCTTGGGGATCTGGGCCTCTTCCTCCTGCGTGGAGGGATTGAACCGTTCAATTAGTTCCTCGGGCGTCAATTTGTTGTATGAGGCGATGTTGCGAACCTTGGCCTCCGCCAGCAGTTCATACCGTTCATCCATCTTTTCCATAGCCCATTCAAGAATCTGCTCCGCCCGGCGCATCTCGGTGACGGTCGGGCACATCAGATGCGGAATCGACTCAAAGGCGGCCATTTCTACCATTTTCGGATCAATCAGGATCAGCTTGACCTCATCCGGACGGCGAGTCATCAATATAGAGGTGATGATGCTGTTGATGCACACGCTTTTGCCCGAACCGGTCGTGCCGGCGATCAGCAAATGCGGCATCTGCCCCAGATCGGAAACCAGAGCATCGCCGGAGGATCCCTTGCCCAGAAACAGCGGAATCTGCATTTTGGAAATCTTGGATCCGCCCTTGAGAATCAGATCGCGGATACGGACGATTTCCCGCTGGGTGTTGGGCACTTCAATTCCGATGGTGTTTTTGCCCGCCAGCGGGGCCACCACTCGAACGGTTCCCGATCCCAGTGCACGGGCAATGTCGTTGGCCAGCGTGGAGATCTGATTGACCTTTACGCCGGGGGCTAATTGCAGTTCATACATGGTGATGGCCGGACCGGGCTCGGCATTAACCACTTCGGCCTCGATCCCAAACTCGTCAAGCAGCTCTTCAAGGGCATGGGCTTTGTGCTCGACCATCTTTTCCTGTACCGCCGTAAAATTCGGCTCCGGTTCGCGCAGCAGATCCAGCGGCGG
>JAKJEN010000027.1:18049-23350 GCA_022705405.1 Planctomycetota bacterium
AGTCCTCGTAGGTTCGGGGGATATAGGGTTCAGGTTTGGAGGCCGGTTTTGGTTTGGTCTTTTTCTTTGGTTCAGAGATTGTTTCGTCGATAGCGCTCTCGGCGGCGGCAACAGCAGGAGAGGGCGAGGGTTCTATCACGATCACTTTCTCTACGGACTGGTCGCCTGCGGCCGAGAGTTTGGGCGGCTTGGGCTCTGCTTTGGGTTTCTCGACGGCAGCCGAAACAGACGCCGGCGCAGCGGTCTGAGATTCGATCCGTTTTTGGCGCAGGGCCTCCTGCAGTTTGGACTTTTCCTTTTTCTGTTTTTCATGCAGACGAGTCCAGATATCCGCCAGCGCCTGCGACTGCTTTTGAGCGGCTGTCCAGGCCGGTGCGACCAGGCCAAAAATCCGCAGCGTCACATGACCAATACCTCGCGTCACTGCCAACACCAGCGAATCAGCCAGCAAAGTCATCCCCACCAGCCATGTGCAAATGAGCGTAATGGCGGTTCCCAAAAGCGCCAGATGCTTGCGAAGGAAGATGCCCGCGGCAATGCCGAGAATGCCCCCGTTGCCCATTGGGAAAGGGCCGCCGCGGTAGAGAAGAAACGGGGCATCCGGCCACAGCAGAAACCAGGAGGTTGACCCGGCCACTACCAGCAAAAGCAGGCCGATCATACGAAGGTTGATCTGGGTTATTTTCCGTCCTGACAGATGGACAATCAGGATAATGCTGACCGCCGCCAAAGCCAACAGGGCTCCGGGGCCGATGAAGTACATTATGTAGTAGGCACAAAAGGCCCCCACACGGCCGCACCAGTTGGCTACGGGCTGATTGGTGGGCGAGGTGAATCCGCTGGGAGCATCGCCGATATCAAAACTCAACACGCTGAAAAACAGAAGGATGCACCCGCCCAGCAACAAACCCTCAAAGGCGATTTTATACAGATTGACCGATGAGGAAGTCTTTCGCGTGGTTCGGCTTTGTTTTTTGTATTTTTTGGCCATCCCGATAACGTCCTATAATATCAGAAATATTGAGATTTCAGTACTGTTGCGCCTGATTTTGACGCATTGTATTATATCGGCACAAGGGCTGATTTCACTGCAAAAGCCGACAAGAAAGAGAAAATAGATAAATCAAATAATCGCGTTGCTGACATTAAGAAGAGAGATTGTAGGGATATTTCTTATCTTGAATGATGCTTTTTGACGGGCTTCCATAGAACAGGAAGGTAAGCAGTACAAGGCCCGATCCGGCGGCAAACAGGGCGGTTCTCGTATTGGACTGCCGGCATCGTTGGAACCATTGCGGCATCTGCGGCTCAGCCGGCTTTTCCTTCAGGTCGTCCATGACCGACTGGGCCGCTTCCAGAAGTGCCTTATTGTCGGCCGTCAGTGAGGCCGAGGGGTCTTCTTCGGTATGATGTGTTTTGCCAAAAGTGACCCTCTCCAGACGTCGCAGAATATCCGGATTGTTTTGAATCAGGTCTATCTGGGCCTGATACTTCTCAGTCAGGTCCTGGATCCGCTGGTTTTCACGCTCGATCTCGCCCAAAATCTGTCGATTCTGGAAAAATGTCGTCATTTCCGGGTCGATGAGGATAGACAGTGTAATTGCGCCGGCTCCAACCGTAAAGAACAGGCAGAAAAGTAAAAAACGAATAATCAGCGCCCATCGAGACATTGAAAACAAAGTATAATGAAACAGCAAAAGTACGGCATCGTCCGCAGCGATCCTGCTTTATTCATCGGCCGAGAAGCGTTCAAATGCTCAAAAAAAAGAGACCCCGGCAAATCCGAGGCCTCTCTAATTGATTAAAATTGGTTGGGCGGAGCCGGTTATGATACAAACTTGAAGATCTGTCCGCCGTAGCGGGCGCTGGATCCGAGCTCTTCGTAAATCCGCAGCAGCTGGTTGTACTTGCAGACACGGTCTGTCCGGCAGGGAGCTCCGGTTTTGATCTGGCCGACCCCAGTGGCCACTGCCAGATCTGCGATGGTGGCGTCTTCAGTTTCGCCGCTGCGGTGGCTCATGACGGCCGTGTACCCGTTGCGCCGGGCAAGATTAATGGCATCCAGCGTCTCGGTCAGCGTGCCGATCTGGTTGACCTTGATTAAAATCGAGTTGCCGCAGCCCTTTTCGATCCCCATGGCGAGTCGACGGGTGTTGGTAACAAATAAATCATCCCCGACCAGTTGGCATTTGCCGCCGACTTTTTGGGTCAGGTAGGCCCAACTATCCCAGTCGTCCTCGGCCAGGCCGTCTTCCAAACTGACGATGGGATATTTTTTAATCCAGCCGGCCCAGTAATCAGAAAGGGCTTTGCCGGTAATTTCTTTTTTGGGATTGGACTTGAAGAATCTGTATTTCTTGGTCTTTCCTGTCCACAACTCAGAAGCGGCCGGATCCAGGGCGATAAAGACTTCCTTGCCCGCCTTATAGCCGGCCTTCTTGATGGCCGCCAAAATCACCTCGCAGGCCTCTTCGTTACTCTTGAGCGAGGGTGCAAAACCGCCTTCATCGCCGACGGCCGTGTTATAGCCCTTGCCCTTGAGTACGCCTTTGAGGCAGTGATAGATCTCTGTGCTCATCTGCAGGGCGGCCGGAAAATCTTTGGCTCCCACCGGCATTACCATAAACTCCTGAAAGTCCACGTTGTTGTCGGCGTGTTTGCCACCGTTGAGGATGTTCATCATCGGCACCGGCAGGATATTGGCATTGCATCCGCCGATATACTTGTACAGGGGCAGCCCGCAGGAAAGAGCCGCTGCCTTGGCGGCGGCAAGCGAAACGCCCAAGATCGCATTGGCCCCCAGTTTGCCCTTGTTGGGCGTGCCGTCCAGTTCGCACAGAAACCGGTCCAGTTCCTCCTGCGCCAGGGCATCCATCCCCAGCACCTCCGAGGCGATTACTTCGTTGACATTTTTGACGGCCTTAAGTACGCCTTTGCCCTGATAGCGTTTGGCCTTGGTGTCGCGCAGTTCGACCGCCTCGTGTATGCCGGTGCTGGCGCCGCTGGGAACCGCCGCTCGACCCAGCGACCCGTCATCCAGCATCACATCCACTTCCACCGTCGGATTGCCGCGCGAGTCGATAATCTCTCGGGCCGTTACATCCACAATCGTCTTAAACATACCTGCTTCCTTTCGTTTCATTGGACCGGCCTCGGTCTGCGCGAAAACCGGCTGTTGGGTTCATTATTTGGGTTTCTGTACGGCCCAGAACTGTACTGCAAATCCTTCTCGCCGTCAAGGCGGGTTTTTGAAATTTCACAGTCCGTCCTCTTGCATTAGTCAAATAGCACGGACAATTTCGCTTTTGCCTGCGGGTCCAGGGCGTCCGGCCCGGTCCACACGGCCAGTTCGAGGGCCTTTCTACAATCGCAGCAATCTTCAGCCAGCCCGCCGTCGGTTTCAAGAAGCCGCTCGATCAGTCCGATTGCGTTCTCTGTGGCCTCATTCAGGTTGCCGAGAATCTCCTGCAGGAGCGAATGTCGACTTTGGTCCGGGCTATGCTCGCGCCAGCAGTCGTAATCGCTGACCAGCGCTACAAGAGCATAGCACATCTGCGCCTCGCGGGCGAGTTTGGCCTCCGGCAGGGCGGTCATCCCGATCAGATCGGCTCCCCATCGGCGGTGCATAAGGGATTCGGCCCTGGAGGAAAACTGCGGCCCTTCCATGCAGACATACGTGCCGCCGGGATGCACGCTGGCGGAGATGTGTTCGGCGGCGGATTGGAGTTTTTCCCGCAGTCGTCGGCAGCATGGATGGGAGAACTCAACATGGACGGCGCCGAGTTGATCGAAGAAGGTATTCTGCCTGCGAAAGGTTTTGTCAATGAACTGATCGACAAGGACCAGATCCCTGGGGGCGATTTTCGATTGCAGAGAGCCGACGGCGCCGCTGGCGATCAGGGAGGTAACGCCCAGTTTCTTGAAGGCGAAGATATTGGCCGCATAGGGTACCTGCGAGGGATTGAACCGATGGCCCGGTCCATGACGGCTTAAAAAAGCAATACGATTGGCGCCTAAGGTACCGATCAAAATCGGCCCGCTGGGCCGGCCAAACGGGGTCTGTACATTCTCGAGCGTCACATCCTTAAGCCGCCGTCCCAGCGCATCGCCCAACCCCGTCCCCCCGAGTATCCCAACCTGCGGCCTGTCCATAAACTCTCCCGAAAGATCATAAGTTTTCAGGAAGTCTAACAGATCCAAGGCCTTTTGAAAAGAAGTTTACAGGGACTATTGCACCATCGATAATAAAAGCGGTCTTACAATCAACAATCGAATAGATTCCCAAAAAATAACAATGGCGGTACCTTAATATGTAAATTCTCGATATTAAATTGTTGATAGCAACATCGGCTCCGGATTGATCTTTACTCTAATCACACCTTCATACTCAAATGGGCCAAACAATATCTTGGGATTAGGTTTCGCCATATGCAGATCATCATTCATTGAGTAATAAGTATTTAATGTTCCGTGTGGCGTGATAATATAATGTAGGACATGGTAGAAACTGCCCGACCATCCGTTGGGCAGGAGATGCTTGGGGGAGTAAGTTACTAACAATTCTGCATCAATGATAATCTTTTCCAATTTTGGTTCGTCAAACACACTCGCGGCAAGCAGAAAATCATCTCGGTGTATGATCGGCAACCGGACTCTTTGATTAAAGATGGGTGATTCTACAAGTAAATATCCGTATGGTTTTAGGATATCTTGTGCTATAACCTGATTATCTTTTTCAATTATTGTGTCACCTCTTTCAAAATCCAATACTCGGAATACCTGATTTACAATGTCTGCCCAGGCGATTTCGCGTCCAATTTCTGGAGTTATATCTATGATGTCAAAACCCTTTTCTTTTTTGAAATTCTGTCTTAGTTTCTCTTGAAATGCTGCAATTCTTCCAATGGCTGATTTCCGATCTCCTTTGCGTAAATCTTTTTGAATTAAATCTCTCTCTTTATTGCTCATTTCAAGACCATCGCATATTATCTCACAACAATTTGATTTAAATAGTATTATGATAACCAATACCAGCATAATAAAATTAGTCACTTGTGTTAGGTTCAAAAATAAAATGAACATATTATCTTGTGTTGTGTTGATTTCTTGGATATCCCCTAAAAAAAATAGAATAAATGTAGAAGAAATAAGTATTTTTGAGATATTTCTGGCCTTATTCCATAAACAGATTGTTGCCAAAAGTATAAATAGTAACTTAGCCAATCCTGCTATTACAATAAAAGCAATAGGTACTTTACTCAAACTGACCGATTTACGTTTTTATGCCGATGAAAATCATTA
>JAKJEN010000280.1:0-945 GCA_022705405.1 Planctomycetota bacterium
ATAAATCCAACAATGTCGGCTTTCGTTGTGTAAAACGTCCATAATCGTTTATCCTCAACTTATGATAAAGGGCTCGCTGGGCCCTTTATCATACTAATAGGATGCATACAAAGTACTCACAAACAATCTATGAACTTTGGGTTCGTCAGTCTGACTCGATTTAGCTGATGCTGATTTTTTGCTATGAATAACACCTACGTGACATAGCCCCCCAAGAATCGCCATCACCGATGCCATTTCATTCATAAGGGAATTGATGTATCGAATGGCTTGAATTTCAAGTTTTGATTGGCTAACTTGAAAAACTTGTTTCCAATCTGACTTTGCGCGGGAAAAACCTCCGGGGCCCATTTTGTACCTGGTTTCGGCCTAGGGCCATACCGGCTCGGCATCAGCAGCCGGTTTAAATTGGCCATGACCTGCGTCGCCTATTGCTCATTTGTAAAGTGGGCGAACCGTCATTTCTACTATGTTCTCCATATCAGGAGGATTGTTCATGCCATTTCAAGCCAACCTCTCCGCGATTCTTCTCGTTCTCATTCATGCAATGGTGTTAGGTCAAACAGCCGTTCCTGCCAACGGTAAGGATGCTCCCGGTACATTAACCTTCCATGGCCAGGCCACAGCCGAACTGTTCAGCAAAGAGATAAACGAATCTTTCAAAGCCGTTTTAGCAAAGAATTATCATACCGCTGACCATCCCTATCGGCCAGGGTATGTCACCGCTTCCATTGACGGGCGGCCGTGGTTTGATACCATGTGGACCCGGGACGGCGGCACCTTCATGCGCGAACTGGTGCTGTGGGGTTATCTCCATCGCGCCTGTCTGACTGCCGATTGCCTGATCAAGTTGGTACAGAAAAACAGCGAGGGCTATTATACCTTTCCGGAATATTTCAAGGGCGTCAAGCCCGGCTCAGGCACTGAACTGGACGGCACCGCTTC
>JAKJEN010000280.1:1018-1284 GCA_022705405.1 Planctomycetota bacterium
AGCCGATTGCAGAAAGAGCCGCTCATCGCCGGCAGCGGCGAATTCGGCGGCGGTTGCGGCATCAAGGGGGAGTGGTACAACGTTGTGCAGAACAATCTTGTCTTTCTGGCATTGACGGCCGCGGCGCACATGGAGGATCAGGCAAAAGAAACTGAAACGGCCCAACGCTATCGTCGCGATGCGAAGATGTTGAGGCAAAACATGGAGAAATATCTGATCGATGCTGACGGTGGTTGGATCTGGTGCATCGATCCCCAATCCTTGCA
>JAKJEN010000281.1 GCA_022705405.1 Planctomycetota bacterium
TCCGTTTATAACAGAAGACAGCGGATGTTTCCATCCACCAGTTAATCACTGGTGGTATTGAAATCGGAAGAGATAAATATAGCCCAGGTAATAGTCCACAGCGGCCGGATACGTTTTCAGAAGTTCGGTCAATTCGTCAAATTCTCCTGAGGTGATAATCTCATCCCGCAGAGCCCCCAGGAGGGTCAAAAGCCGATTGAGTTGCAGCGGAGTCAGTTCCATATCAATAGACCTCGGAAAGTTTTTGCCGAATACAAAACAGCAGTTTTGCATGAATTTTGTTGTATAACCGATACAATACATGCAGCTGTTTACCGGTTTGTTCCGCCACTTTACGAGTAGAGCCGTCCGGTTCATAACGCAATTGAATTAACGACAGTTCATAGGCCTTCAGTTTTTGAAGGCATTTTTTCAGAATCGACAGCCGCTCGTCTGTATTTGGATTTTTGAAATTTTTCTCGGCCAGGAGACTGAGCATTTCATCGCTGAAGTACAGTTTGTCTTTCTTTTGATTTTTGTAGTAGTTCAGGACCTGAAAGTGTGCAATCTTCAGAGCCCAGGCGGAGAAATTGGTGCCCTTGTGGAACTGATCGAATTTAGACCACAAGACGGCCGCGGTCTCCTGGATCACATCATCCACATCAGACCAGTTGGGAACCAGGGCCCGGACAAAGCCGTAGATCCGACGTTCATTCGCCAGATATAACTTAATGAATAACTGGTATTCGATGGAATCTGAATTTCTCTTTTTATCTGCCATTAGGAGACTTTAGAGATCCTCTTTTAATAAAATTACTTTCCAGCTGCTTGCTGGCCTGCGTAGGGGATATAGAACAGACCCCGATTATTTTATAAGAAAAATCAAAAATTCTTTAATTTGATGCTTTATACTAAGAAATATAGGTGTACTATATCTGCTAATAAATAAGTTTTACTTTTTTTAAATTAGAGAGTTAAAAACACGGTTGCTTTTCTATTTATATATGGGAAACTTGTTCCATAAACGGGGATGTTCTATCATTTTCGTTTTACAAAGAGGCAATTTTGACTTTACGAGCAATACATTGTAGAATAGTTTTAACTGA
The DNA here is from genome assembly GCA_022705405.1 of Planctomycetota bacterium. Lineage (GTDB taxonomy): Bacteria > Planctomycetota > Phycisphaerae > Sedimentisphaerales > Anaerohalosphaeraceae > JAHDQI01. The sequence goes on from JAKJEN010000281.1 coordinate 1,086, forward strand.
TAGTCAAGAAATATCATCAAGGTTAAAGATGTGCAATACCTTGTAATAAGGGGGAACTTATGAAACGCTATCTCTGTCCGTTTGTCTTCTTTTTATTGATCTTCCTTCTGCATAGTACAACCCTGTTTGCCGCCCGTTATATGGAAAAGTTAGACAGGGGGG
>JAKJEN010000282.1:0-234 GCA_022705405.1 Planctomycetota bacterium
TGACTTTGCAACCGTGTGTTTGCAGGTTATTCGTATGTCTGTTCGCTTCGGAAGTAATTAGTGTTTATGGCATTTTTTATTTTTTTTATAAACTTAATTAATTATTTATCCGATGAAGAAATTTTTTACCTTTTGTTTGATGACCTGTTTAGTGGTCAATGTGTTTGCGTATGCTCCTGGCGACACCATTACGTTGGATTTAACCACACCAACCAATCCGGCTACTTTTACGTT
>JAKJEN010000282.1:244-759 GCA_022705405.1 Planctomycetota bacterium
GAGGTTGCCTTCCACACCAATCGCGGTATTGGGGCCAAACCAGCCACGCGCTGACAGACCGTTGATCATGTTGCCAGAAAACACTCCCTGATACCCGACACCGATTTTGTAATTGTCCGCTGCAAATGACGGAGCAGCACACAGACAAATCACCGTGACCATGACAGCCACATAACCCAAAATTCTTCTCTTCATTTTTTTCCTCCTAAGTTAAATAGGTCCAAAAACTTCCGCCTCCTTCTCAAAACGGGCATCTCTTGAGAAAGGGCACCTCAACTTCTACCACCTATTTTGCCTCCCAAGACTCCGGCTGCAAAATAAAAAACCGTGCGAAACTAGCATTTCGTCTCAATTGATAAGAACTTCCTTTTTGTGGGCCGAAGTATATTAAGCCGTCTCTTGTGTGTCAAGAAGTTTTTGCCACAAGATGTGGGGTGTTTCGCTGATTATTCCGCTGAAGGTATTTGGCAACATTTGTTCTATTGAGAAATCTACACACCTTTTGATCTATTCCG
>JAKJEN010000282.1:774-1159 GCA_022705405.1 Planctomycetota bacterium
CCAATTTAACCGAAATTCAGACAAGCCTTTCCAGTACGCCTTATTTTTCAAATGCGTTATGATTGTATGTATTCATCCCAAGAGTATTCCGGGTCGGCGTAGGCGTCGGTTTGCGGATGTGGAGCATGAGCGAGAGAATCAGCAGCAGTGTATTCGATGTTTGGCGGGTCATGGATTTTGGGCGGCGGTCTCGATCTTTTCAGCCATAACCCCAGGTGTTCGAGAATGGCCCGGATCAGATGTCCGTCTTCTATGAAGCTGATGATCCGCATGGTTCCGTTACAATGCGGACAGACCAAGGGATCAACTTCGTAAATTTTCTGAATCAACCGCGCCCAGTTTTTCTTGAGGGCTTTATTGTTTGCCACCGATTCAGTCATGCAGG
>JAKJEN010000283.1:0-482 GCA_022705405.1 Planctomycetota bacterium
TATTGGTTCTTGAATAAATAAACGAAAGGCTCATATTTTTAGCTTTGCACAATGGAAAAACGAACGAAGCAAAGACGGTTGCCGCGATTGGACACAAAGGCTGTCTTGAACAACCTCTGTCAAGTGTGCCACATCGTCAGGAATAAAGTTTGCCAATTGGCTGTATTTGCTATGGTTCCAAATTTGCTCAACCGGATTCAGTTCCGGCGAATAAGCCGGAAGCCATTCCACGTCCATACGATAACCGAATCGGCTCTTCAGCCGACGCACGCCGCTGCGATGAACCATCCATCGGTCGATCACCAAAATGACGCCCGCCGGGAAATGCTTTAACAAGGCAGCGGCAAATCCCTCAAAATCATCGGCGCGAATATTCTGGTGCACAATCGAAAAATACAATCCCACCCGACGGCGTTTTGGCGAGCAGGTCAATACTGCGATAGCCGACAACCGATCCCGTCGATCCCAACTGCACAGAATCG
>JAKJEN010000283.1:492-1100 GCA_022705405.1 Planctomycetota bacterium
CTTTGGGAGCCCATGTGCGGCGAACCGTCGGTTGAAGCATAAACCCGCTTTCGTCCAAAAAAACAATGGTTTTACCCGTTCTTCGGCCTTTTTTTTATGCGCGGCCAATCTCTCTGACGCCACTGGAGGACGGCTTCTGGATTCTGTTCACGGGCTTTGCTTTCGGGCTTCTGACAGCTCCAGCCCATCCGATGAAGAAGGTGCCAGACGCTGGACGGATCGTAGGCAATCCCGAAGTGTTTTTCAATTACTTCGGCGATCCGTTGAAGCGTCCACAACTCGGTCCGATAGCCGTGCTTGCCAGGCCCTTTTAAAAGCAGCGTTTTCAGCCGGCTCATCTGGTTTTCAGACAACCGGCCCTTGCGTCCCGGCGGACTGTGAGCTTCAAAAAAAGACTGGCCAAGCTTTTGATAGGCCTTTTTCCAATCGCAGAGGGTACCGGCACTGGCGCCGACAAGCCGGGCCACCTCTTGGTTCCTGTGGCCTTGTTCCAGCAAAGCAATGGCTTTACGCCGTCTTTGCTCCAGTTGCTGAGGGGTTCCTGAAGGTCTCATGTCCTTGTTATCGGACATTCAGTCCTGTTTCGTTTAACTTTTCAAAGATCAATA
>JAKJEN010000284.1 GCA_022705405.1 Planctomycetota bacterium
TAATATTAATTGTAAAGTTTTTATATTGCATTTTATATCGAGCAAGGGGAAATTCCCTTTGCAACCCCTTTTTTTTATCTTATTACCTTTCTGCTTTAAAAAAGTCATCGTTTCCGTTCCGTTTCGCCTCCGCTCCGCTATGGCTCAATCTCCACTCCAACTCCGACTTTTTACCTTACCCCGACAACAAGACGGAACCCCAGCTTATTGTTCCTGCTGCCCGGGTAGTAGTAGTCCCGGTAAGACGACTCGCAGTACTCAGAATAGTTGAACCAACTACCGCCCCGAAAAACACGGTAAGAGCCGCTACCTACTCCTTTAGGATTCTGTCCTGTTCCCACTGAATCGCTATACCAATCCTGCGCCCATTCCCAGACATTTCCCGACATATCATAAAGTCCGAGTTCGTTAGGTTTCTTTCCTCCTACCGATTTTGTAGATTCATAATTATTGCCACTATATTCCGCTACTTCGTCAATATTATCGCTCCCACTGTATATATAGCTTATTGATTTCTGTCCTCCGGTTGCCGCATATTCCCATTCCGCCTCAGTCGGTAGCCGGTAACCGGTTGCTGACCAGTTTGCTGTTACAGTCCATTTAATATCATCGTATTCGTTAGTATTATTCGAATCTTTTTTGTTTTTATCTATCGTATATACCGGAGTAAATCCCTCTTTGATACTTCGCTTGTTGCAATATTCAACGCAGTCATACCAGCTTACACTTTCAACAGGAAGGTTATCACCTTTAAAATTACTCGGATTACTCCCCATTACCTCTACCCACTCCGCTTGCGTTACTTCGTATTTACTAATATAAAAACTTGTTACTGTCGTATTTTTATCATAGTTTGATTTTGTTGATTTAAATGCTCCACCCTCGACAAAAACCATCCCGCCTATTGAGACATTACCTATTTCAATACTTACAAGATTTGTCTTGTTGCTGTCAAAAAAACTTAGGGACATCTTACCGACTATATAGTTTTGACCGTCATTTGATAGCTCCCCGTAAACTTCAACCGGATATTTACCCCAGTTTGTCTTTATATCTTTAGCAGTTTTACCGTCTATGTCGAGTGTCAGTTT
>JAKJEN010000285.1 GCA_022705405.1 Planctomycetota bacterium
GCCGACCATTCTAGAAAACGCTGGTAGATTTTGCGAATTTCCGCGAGATTAGATTCTGGATCGCGCTTTTCCGACCAACGGCCAAACGGAAGGGTGGTCTGCGCCATGTATTCCAGGCGCTTGATGATCTTCAGCAGGAATTTCCTGATCTGATACCAGACCAGCAACCAGGACCACAGAGATGTTCGTTCTTCGGAAACGGGTGCGAGAAGATCCTTGCCGGTTCGGCGGCGGAAGAAAACAAACAGAACGATCGCTATTGCCGCCAGAATCAGTACCACAACGGAGATAGACCATGTGGTAACCGGTCCCGGCAGGTCTTCAAATCTGAAGTCCTGGAGAAGAGAACGCCGAATAAAGACCGGTTTGTCGTCAAACGGCGGGGTGATTCTGGGCCCGGATTTCGGCAGGAGACTCGACAGCCAGGCAAAAAAATACATAATCCAGGCGCCGATCCATAGCATAAAACCTCCGGCGGCATTGATAGCCTGGAGGGTGGCTTGAAAAAACCAGCGCAGGACCGATGAGAATCCACCCGTGAAAATCAGGCCCAGCGCAATAACCAGGAGCGTCGGGATGCTGATGGCGACAAGCCAGGTAGAGCTGCCCCGACCGGCTGTAAAGGGTCCGAGCTTCCGGACGTTGACAAAAGCCAGGAGTATCAGACCGACCAGAAAATAAACCGAGGCCAAAATGCGGAACTGGCCGAGGTATGGATGCGCCTGATGGATGTTTGGCCAGGCCGCAAAAAGCAGCACAAAGACCACTGTTCCGACCAGCAGCCGGCGGGCCTGCGTTTTGACGCCGGGAGGGGAGAAGCCGATCCAGACGCCTCTGCCGGCAAGATAGAATCCCATCACCCAGGTGAAGAAAACGGATGTGTCATGAATCCCCCGTCCAGAATTCCAAATCCGGCACACGACGTCCGTGCAGCCTCCGCTGCCCGTATTCAGCCCGATGCGAAACGTCCAGAATAACCATGCCGTCAGAAGAATCATCACCATGCATCCGAGGAGAAAACGGCTGAATAAGGGGCGGACAATGAGCCTGGACAGGTGCGTAATCC
>JAKJEN010000286.1:0-249 GCA_022705405.1 Planctomycetota bacterium
TAAATGGTTCCCTTTCGCTTTTCCGCGTGATGGCTGAACGCGGCGTCAAAAAAATCATCTTCAGTTCATCGGCTGCCGTTTACGGCGATCCGGCCGTCGTTCCGATAAAAGAAGACGCACCGACAATACCGACCAATCCCTACGCCGCGACTAAACTCATCATCGAAAACATATTGCGGGACATCTACACAGCCGATCCCGCATGGCGCATCATCCTGCTGCGTTACTTCAATCCCGTCGGCGCGCATC
>JAKJEN010000286.1:352-1040 GCA_022705405.1 Planctomycetota bacterium
CATTCACGTCATGGACCTGGCCGAAGGCCACGTCGCCGCCCTTCGCTACTGCATGCTTGCAAAAGACACTGATATGTCATTTCGACCGAAGGGAGAAATCTTATTCAATGATGCTAAAGATTTCTCAGTCACTTCGCCCCTTCGAAATGACACGGTTAATATTGAAAGTATGCGCTACATGGATAAAGTTACTTCGTCATCGCCGCCAACAGACGGTGATACAATTCCATTTTGTCATTACGGGCCGCCTCTCAGGCGGCGTGGTAATCTAGTGAAAACAGACCCTCGTGAGATGACGCCCCCGGCACCCCCCCTCGCCATTAACCTCGGCACAGGCAGGGGTTACACCGTTATAGAAATAATAGAAGCCTTTGCCCGCGCCAGCGGCAGAAAAATCCCGTATAAAATAACCAAACGACGACCCGGCGACATCGCAACATGCTATGCCCGGACAGCACTGGCCAAAAAACTGCTTGGCTGGAAAGCCAAACGCAACCTTGCGGATATGTGCGCCGATGCCTGGCGCTGGCAATCCCAAAATCCAAACGGATATTAGACGATTAGAGGTTTGGCCCCTCCCTTGTCATTTCGTGCAGCGAAGCGACGAGAAATCTTAAACCTTGAACTCAATTTGTCATTCCGATCACTGTTTTTGTGCTTAACTACTTAACCCTTAAATCTTAAATAC
>JAKJEN010000287.1:0-584 GCA_022705405.1 Planctomycetota bacterium
AATGTTGTGCAGCATCTCTCAATCCGTTGATAGTCTGCAAAGTCAAAACATCTGTATCAGATAAAAACTTGATTGTATTATCGCTAAATCCTTTACGCACACAAGCACTAAAGCCAATAGTTTCTTTTGCCCCTTTCTCTTTGATCTTACTACCTTTGTGAATAATACTTGCTTTGAGTAACATTTCAAATGCATGATCCAAAAAAATCAAAACACCATGTACACGACCACAATCGTTCGGACGATTGAAAAGCTCAATGCTCAATGTTAATGAGTCAATGGCTTTTTGATACAGGTGTTTTGCTTCTTTTCTCATTTGATATGCACTTCAATTATCTTACTCGTATCAATACCTAAAATGTCAACCACCTTAACCATCACTTTGTATTTGCCTGCTTTCTTGTATTCGTATGCAATGCTTGTAAATTCAAGCGTTGGGTTTTTCTTGGTGCGGAAACTCTGCCACTCGTTTTCAAACAGGTAGTTGCCGGTCCAGTGTTCTTCGATCTCGCCTGATTCGTTTTTGATTTTGATTATTTCCTTCTTGTCTTCGTAGTTGAAGTCAATTGCCCAATAGTCAATCC
>JAKJEN010000287.1:594-992 GCA_022705405.1 Planctomycetota bacterium
GAGAATGGTTTTGGTGATGATGCCGTTTTTGTCTTTTTCTACTTTGATAATCTGACCATCTTCAATTACCACTTTGCTTCCTGCTCTCATTGATTGTTGTAGTTCTTCAATGTCGTCTTGGGTGTAGTGAGTAACAAAGTCGGTCAGTTCGATGGTGATAGATTTTCCGTTGATTTTTTCTTTGGTGTTCAAATAAGCAACATCAAAGAATTTTACTTGTCCTTTCTCAACCGCTCGTTTGTCAAACACATCTTTGGGTATGTATTTCAATGTAATCGAAACACCTTTTTCTTTCAGTTCCTGAATGAATTGGGGGGTTAAGCCCATTTCAAACTCAAAGCCCAAAACATCAACCTGCGTATAAAGATTTTTGCGGCACTCTTCAAAAATATCCACCA
>JAKJEN010000288.1 GCA_022705405.1 Planctomycetota bacterium
CCTCCAGAGGGGGAGAAGAAGTGTCATGGTGAGCTTGTCGAACCATGACATTCTTATTTATCCGCGCGTCGGCGGGCATGAGCGCGGAGCTGCCACCCTTTTTGTCATTCCCGCGAAGGCGGGAATCCAGTGTTTTTAATTTCGTGTCCTCAGGTGTTGATTGATCCGGGCTTCCGAAGCGGCGCTCGAAGGCTTTTTTCATTATCGGGTAGGCAATGTATTCGGTGGTTCCCGGGGGAACGGTGGTTTCAATCAGAACGAGGCAGTCCGGGCGGATTTTATCGCCGATGACTTTTAAGCTGTCTTCCAGGGCTGCGATTTCCGCATGGCCCTGGCGGCAGTTGCCAAGTGTTTCTTTGAAATAGTCGCACTGGACGTCCACGACGACACAGTCGGCAAGGGTAAGGGCGTCCTCGGTGAAGGTGGCTGTCAGAGTCTTTTTCTTGTTGACGCAGCGGGCGATAAGGGGAGCCACTTCGGGGTCTTCCGCTTCTACTGGCGCAATGCCTCGATTTAAATAGGGAATTTTCCAGTAAGAACGGGTGGACGGCCGCTGAACGCCGATGACGAATTTGTTAGGCGTACCCACCGCAGGCACGGGGCCCATGGTGGATGGTGAATGGTGTATAGTGGATAGTTTAGTTTCGGCGTCGGCGACGATGCCGGCCATGACGGCGCCAACGAAGCCCAATCCCATGACAACTACAATCTCGCGGCCTTCCTTGCGGTGGGCGGCGGCGAGCTTCTGGAGGCGCTTGAATTCCTTGGCGTAATCATCCGGTTTGGGAAGCGGAAAGACCTCGCCGTTGGGGGCGATGGAAACGGAAGATTCCTTTTTCACACGAAGGACAGATTTCATAGTTTAAGATCCAGAAAAAAGTTTTAAGGGTTAAGGGTTAAGTAATTAAGTATTAAGATTTAAGTATTAAGAGACCTTTGAAAAATACCGATTTTCTGTCATTTCGACCGAAGGGAG
>JAKJEN010000289.1 GCA_022705405.1 Planctomycetota bacterium
CCCGCTTATTCCGCCATTGCCGCCGGAGGAGTCGTGATGCCGTGCAAAACAAGGTTACACACGAATTTACCCTCATCACCATCGCCGAACGGTCTCCAGCAATACGTCAAACTGGAAAATCATCTTATCCTGCTGGCATGGATCAACAGCCTTCTGGGGTACAAGAAAAACAAAGACCTTCTTGCAGATACGAAAGGCGCCTCCGAGGGTTCGGACGATTCAGGTAGGAGTTTTCTTTGTCACCATCTCATAGGTCGTGGCAGTCAGGTCAAAATTTCCATAGAAGACCTCGAAAGATACGATGAGAACATTAGAGCACATCTTGCGGCCATTAACCGCGGACGCACTGAGCCGATTACCCTGCGGTATTTTCAATATCTGGCTGTGCTTTACACAGAAATTGTTCTGGATCGTTATTTCAATCATCGTTCCAAACTTCTTGCCGATTTGAATGCCTTAGTGCACGAACGCAACGCCACCAAAGCCCCCGGCGAGCTGCCCGACGAAGTATTTGCTGAATCCGATCTTACCAAACTGGCTTATTGGATGGCAACCGGCAGCGGCAAGACATTGATCCTGCATCTCAACTACCACCAGTTTCTGCACTATAACACCGAATCGCTGGACAACATTTTGCTGATAACGCCCAACGAGGGCTTGAGCGAACAGCATCTCGCCGAATTGGCCGCTTCTGGCATCTCGGCCCGGCGCTTTGACCTGAATCACAGCGGTCTGTTTACCGGCGGAAAGAACGCCGTTCAGGTCATAGAAATCACCAAACTGGTGGAGGAAAAGCGCGGAGGCGGGATGACCGTTCCTGTGGAGGCATTCGAGGGTTGTAACCTGATTTTCGTTGACGAAGGACACAAAGGCTCCGGTGGCGAGGTCTGGCGCAGCTACCGCGACGCGCTGGGCGCTACCGGTTTTACCTTTGAATACA
>JAKJEN010000028.1:0-6659 GCA_022705405.1 Planctomycetota bacterium
TGAGGGGTTCCTGAAGGTCTCATGTCCTTGTTATCGGACATTCAGTCCTGTTTCGTTTAACTTTTCAAAGATCAATAGAAGAGAAGGTGTCGCTAATGCTTTTATACTTTTAGCCATAATGGATCTCAGTAAATATCCATGACACATAGATTAATCTATATTTTTTTATGTCATCGCTAATTTATTCTTGGGGCAGGCGGGCCAGGTCCTTATCTGTTCCGGCCACCATCAGGATATCTCCGGCATAGATAACCGTATCCGGCATGGGGACATTGATGATGCTTTCGCCCTCTCCGGCCCGGAGGTTTTCTCGTTTGATCGCCACGAGGTTGACATTATATTTCTGGCGAAGCTGCAGATCCATGACCGTCTTTCCGTCAAAACTTTCGGCGGCCTTGACCCGGGCCATGCTGTAGCCGGGGGCAAAGTCAATCTTCTCGTCGATTTGCGGAGCGATCAGTTTATAGGCCCATCGCTGGGCGGTTTCAATTTCCGGATAGATCACCTCGGTAGCCCCCACGGCGCTGAAGACCTCGCCTGCCGTCAGATCCGCAGCGCGGGCGATAATCTGCTCGACCCCCATCTGCCGAAGATTCACCACCGTCAAAATCGCCGATTCGAACGCTCGGCCCCGCTCGCCCATTCCGACAATCGCCACATCCACTTTGTCCACCCCCTGGGCACACAGCGCTTCGGCGTCGGTGCTGTCCAGCCGTACCGCATGGCTGACCTGATCGCGGATATCCTCGACGATTTCCCGTTCCCGATCAATTGCGATGACTTCCGCCCCGCTCATCGCCAGGGCGATGGCCAGTTTTTTTCCGAATCGGCCTAAGCCGATTACCGCAAACCGTTTCATACTTGCTCCTGTCTTTTTAACCTACAATAACCGGCTCAGAAGGATACTCAAAAACAGCAGGTTTGATTTCACGCGTCAGGCCCGCCAGAAGGGTCAGCGGCCCCAGGCGGCCGACCAGCATGGTAATTATGATAACCCATTTTCCTGCGGTTGTCAAAGACGGCGTTATCCCGGCGCTTAATCCGACCGTTCCCAATGCCGAGGCGGTCTCAAACAGGATGTCCAAAAAGGCAAAACCGTTATGCCGTTCGGTGATGACCAGCGTAAAGGTCGAGAGCAGAAGCATAGCGGAAAACAGCAGCAGGACCGTTGTGGCCCGCCCGACCACCAGCAGACGAATGGACCGCCCGAAGATCTCCACATTCCGCCGCTTGCGAAACGAGGCCCAGACGATCATTACCACCACGGCAAAGGTGACGGTTTTGATTCCGCCGGCCGTGGAACCGGGAGAGCCGCCGATGCACATCAGCAGAATCAGGATAAATTTGCTCGCCTCTGAAAGCGAGGCGATATCGATGGTGTTAAAGCCGGCCGTGCGCCCCGAAACGGATTGAAACAGGGCTGTTGGAAAACCGGCATCATGGTTCGGATTCGGCGAGTAATACTCAAACAGCATCAGGGCCGCGGTGCCGACAAGAATCAGCAGGGCGCTGACGAACAAAACAATCTTGGTTTGCAGGTGAAGACGAGCCGGAGGCGCCGTGAAAAACAACCGGCCCGATCCGCCGTATCCGCGCACCAGCCGAATAAGCCGGTCGCGCAGTACGCTCAGCAGGTTGTATAAAACCCCGAATCCAAGACCGCCCAGAACAATCAGAGGAGCAATCACCACGTACACCTGCACACAGGATTTGTACTCGGTCAGGTTTTTTTGAAAGAGACTAAAGCCCGCGTTGCAGAATGCGCTGACGGAATGAAAAATGCTGCAAAACCATTTGCCCTCCGGGGTCATCGTTTCAGAAGGAACATCATCCCACATGGAATACAAACCGACGGTCCCAAGCGACTCGATAACCAGCGTAAACAGAAAAATAAAGGCGATCATCCTTCCGATTCGGCTGAGGGTTTGGGCATTGAGCAGATCCTGCATGGCAGCCGACTCGCGAACGCTGAGGGCCTGTCCCAAAAGAAGCGCCGTTACCGCCCCAAAGATCACAATTCCCAATCCCCCCAATTGAATCAGCGACAAGATCGTTACTTGCCCCATCAAGGTAAAGTCCGTTCCGGTGTCCTTGACGATCAGTCCGGTCACACAGGTAGCGCTGGCGGCGGTGAAGACGGCGTCCGTCAGATCCATCCGGGGCAGATTGTGTGAGCGCGGCAGCATCAATAAACCGGAGCCGACCCAGATCAGCACCACAAATACCGCCGCCAATGCGCGAGGGGGATTTTTACCGGTCGCCGCGATAGCAACCATCGTGCGGCAGAGTTTGGAGATCACCTGTAAAATTAGATAGGCGTCAACCGTAATTAGAATCGCAACGGAACTGCCTCCTGCAAACCAGCGGCCGGATCCTAAAACCGCCAAAAAAAGCAGCAAAAACAATGGGATTTCAAACCAGTTAAATTTCAGAAAATCCCGCTTGGACTGGGAATTAAAAAAGCGGATCACTTTTTCCGCGATGAAGATAGCCAATGCGATAAATTGGGTAATATAAAGAATCGTGACGGAAATAACCGGCTGCGCAAAGCCATACAGCATAACAAAGGTAGCGGCGACGGATATCGCAGCCAGGGCATTGATCGCGATCAGAATCCGTTCAAGGAGTATATGTTTGTAATAAATTTTCATAACTTATTTATATTAAATTTCTTACAGAAATAAATCGACTCGATTTTTCAATTTTGTCAGCATGTGCAGGCGAGTCTGAAACTAATTACCTTTTTCGAGGCGATTTTTCCAGTTTATTTTTAGCCCACATCCGCCAGTCCGATCGCCGTTCCAAACCGATCAATCAAGGCCCGACGCAGGGCTGCATGCTCAGGGTGCGACAAAGTCGGATCTTGGCGGATCATCTCGAAGGCGTTTTTTCGGGCAAAGGTCAGCAGATCAAAATCATCCACAATGTTGGCGATCTTCAGATCGGGCAGTCCGTGCTGGCGTGCGCTGAAAAACTCTCCGGGGCCGCGAAGCCGCAGATCCTGCTCGGCGATTTCAAATCCATCGTTGCTTCGGGTCATGACCTCCAGGCGGCTTTGGGCTTGCGGATTATCGGTGTCGGCAAACAGCAGACAATAGGACTTGCTCTGTCCCCGTCCGATTCGTCCGCGAAGCTGATGCAGTTGAGCCAGCCCGAACCGATTGGCGTTTTCAATTACCATGATCGTTGCGTTGGGCACATCGACCCCGACTTCGATTACTACCGTACTGACCAGCACGTCAATCCGGCCGGCTCGAAAATCCGCCATAACCGCCTGTTTCTCCTCGGCGGGCATCTGGCCGTGCAGCAGCGCCACCCGAAACTCAGGAAATATCTTTTCTGATAAAGTTTTGTGTTCCTCAACCGCAGCGCTCAAATCGCCGTTTTCACCCGATGCGGTTTCCGCATCGATCCGCGGATAGACAAAATAGGCCTGTCTTTTGGCCCGCAGATGCTTGCGGATAAAATCCATCGCCGCTTTCCGATTTTGCGGCTGCGCCCAGCGGGTTATCACCTCGCCCCGTCCGGGCGGACGATGGCGGATAATCGAGACGTCCAGATCGCCGAAGGCCGTCATCGCCAACGTCCGCGGAATGGGCGTGGCGGTCATTACCAGACAATGCGGACTGATCCCCTTGCGGATCTGCGCCCGCTGGTGGACGCCGAATTTATGCTGTTCGTCAATTACCACAAGTCCCAGATCCGCAAATTCAATATCCTCCTGCAGGAGCGCCACGGTGCCGACGACAATATCGATCTGCCCGTTTCGGATCTGCTCGGTCAGTTCGGCGCGTTTTTTTCCTGTGATGCCTCCGATCACCAGGGCTCGGCGAACCCGGCTGCCCTCCAGATACCGTTCCATGCTGTCCATATGCTGACGGGCCAGGATTTCCGTTGGGGCCATCACGGCGGCCTGCTTTTTGTTGGCCGTCGCCAGCAGGGCCGCATACAGGGCCACAACGGTCTTACCCGAACCCACATCGCCCTGCAGAAGGCGGTTCATGGGGATATTGCGCTTCATATCGGCGACGATTTCTCCGATTACGGTTTCCTGATCCTCGGTGAGAAAAAACGGAAACCGCCGTCGGATGCGCCGGTCGATCTGTTCTGTATGGATCATAGCAAACGCCGGTGCGGTGCAGCGGAGGCGATGACGCCGGACAGCCAGCCCCAATTGCATCAGAAATAACTCATCGTATTTAAGCCGCCGAAGGGCCTGGGGGACGATTTCTTCATGGTCGGGTCTGTGGATCTGCCGAAAGGCCTCCGCACGAGAAAGAAAGGCATTTTGCCTTAAAAATTCATCTGTAAAAAATTCCGGCGTCTGCTCGGCCAGTTCATCCAGCGAGGTCTGAATAATCCGCTTAATCTGCCAGCCGGCCAGTTTGGCGCTGGCCGGATAGATCGGACCGCTGAAGGCCTCCGGATTTTGCTCTTCATCCTTTTGGAGAATATGGAATCGGGGATTGGTTAATTGAAGCCGATTCTTGTACTCTTTGACCTGGCCGACGACCATCAGCGTCTGGCCTGGTTCGATCTGATGGATAAGATATTTGCCGTGAAACCAGACGATCCGGCACAGGCCGCTGTCATCGGCTAAAGCGACATCAAAAAAAGGGATCTTTCGATGCGCCTGATAATCCGTCTGCTCGACGATACCCACCAGACAGACGGTTTCATTGGGGCGGATCTGCGAGATTTTTTTGGGCTGCGGGGCAAACCGCCAGTCTCGTGGAAAATACTCCAGCAGGTCGCCGGCCTGGGCAACCCCCATCTCCGCCAGGGCCGCCGCCCGCGCCGGCCCGACGCCTTTTACATATTGAACCGGCGTTTGAAGAGTTAACTGCGGTCTTTGTTCGGACTGTTCAGTCACGACAACGGATCCTTAAAAAAATAGGTTTGCATCCATAACGGATATAATGATCGGCCAATTCCTTTTTTGCAAAACTATTTCAAAGAAGTTTTCATAACGCCATATATAAAATCAAGTTACAGTTTCTCTTTCAAAAAAGACCCAAGCAAGAGACAAAAATCGGGGCCGATAAATTCCTGTTGATCTTTTCTCTGTTTTTAGATATACTGCGGGTTAAATTAGCAGAAAAAAAGGGTGAAAGGGATAGGGTAATGAAAAAGCACGCCATTCTATTCATAAGTCTGCCGGTTCTCTTTGCTTTTGCTGCGCGGGCAGCGGAAGATGTTCTGTTGTACGATAACTCCATTCTGACAGGGCATTGGTATACTCCGCTGACTGGTGGGTTTACAGAAGTTTGCGATTTTGGCAGGGCCATCGGAGGAACGGTTACGAAAATCAAGATCGCCTATGTCACAACCCTGTACAATCCGGGCCCTATTACGATCCGCTTTTACAATTATGTCACCTCCAGTCACGATCCAGATTATCCCATGCGGATCCTTACAGTCTCAGGGTTGGAGGGTTCTCCAGACGGAAACGCCTATATTTTTTATAAAGAGATCGAACTTTCTGAAAGTCAGCAGTTCACCCTGGTCAATGATCAATCCTTCGGCTATTCCTATGAGTTTTCAAATTCCTCGACAGGCGTTGCTTTGGCCGGCGGAGGCAATGGTCAGGTCGACAACTTTTGGCTGTATTATGACTGGCTCAGCATATGGTATCCCTCTTCTATCAGCGGCAGCTGGGCCGGATGTTATATCCAATTGTGGAGCGGCCCGCCGATTGACCAGATCACCTGCGATATCTGCGGATATAAGTTCAATGATCTGAACGGAAACGGAATCTGGGACAGCGGGGAGCCGGCGATACCTGGATGGGAGGTCTATCTGGACCTGAATGGCAACGGCCAAAAGGACCCCGGCGAACCCAATTCGATTACCAACGATCCCAATGGGATGTATTTTTTCGAGAATTTGGACGCACCGGCGGTCTATACCATTCGAGAAGTCCTAAAACCCGGTTGGACGCAGACCTTTCCCGGCGGGCCAATCTGCGAATATGTCATCAACGCCGAGCCCAACCATCAATACGACGGATACCACTTCGGCAATACAACGCTGGTTCAGCCCCTCGACATCGCCATCTCCGGATACGTTCGAAGCAACGGCCGCCCGCTGAAAGACGTGCGGATCGAGGCCTACGAAAACGCAACCGTGCCGACCGGACTTATCGATTATACAGACGCTTTCGGATATTACGAAATCATCCTGCCCTCCCCGTGGACCGGCAGCATGGTCCTCGAGAAATCCGCATATCTGTTCAACGACCCGGTCTATTACTCCGGACGGACAACCGATATTACAGAAGACTTTGAAGGCGAATTTCTATACGGCGGCGGGGAAGGAACTGAGGCGGCCCCATACGAAATCCAAACGGCCCGGCAGATGAGTCATATCGGCCGACAGCCCCTCGATTGGGATCGGCATTTTATTCTCACGACGGATATCGACATGAGTCTGTATACAGGAACTGCCTATCGCATCATCGGATCGGATTCAAGCCCTTTTAGTGGCCGTTTTAACGGGAATAACCACGTTATTCGAAATTTCACCTATAAAACAGAATCATCAGAGACGAAGAATTATGTGGGCTTATTCGGATATGTCCAAAATGCACAGATCTTCAACCTTGGGCTTGAAAATATATCTCTGTCCGCAGGGATGGAAAGTCAGTATGTCGGCGGTTT
>JAKJEN010000028.1:6721-18178 GCA_022705405.1 Planctomycetota bacterium
CAAATTGCTACAGTGTGGGCAAGGTGACCGCCAGTGAGGACGCGATGCATGTGGGAGGATTGGCAGGATTTGCTCCGGCGGGAGCGATTGTGTCAAGCTACTGGGATACACAAACCAGCAGCCAGCCCGCAGGAAGCGGCGGAACCCCCAAAACAACGCAAGAAATGCAGAAGATGTCTACCTATGCGTCCTGGGACTTTGACGCCGTCTGGCGGATCTGCGACGGAACCAATTATCCCCGGCTGCAATGGGAGGAAAAATGTATCGCCGACTTCCTCTGTCCGGACGGAGTGGGGATAGAGGATCTGGCGGTCCTGACGGATGAATGGCTGACCGAAAAACTCGATGCCGATATCGCCCCCGACAGCGGAAATGGTTTTGTCGATCTTCTTGACTGGGCCTGCCTGGCCGCTGCCTGGCTGACGACTCCGGTTTCGCCAAACTGGAATCCGGTCTGCGACATCGCTCCGGCCGGAGGCGATAATATCGTCGATTTACTCGATCTGGCGCTGCTGGTCGATTCGTGGCTGGCCCCCAGTTTGCAATTCTGCGATTTGGCCCCTGCTCCTGATGGAGATGGCCGGGTGGACTTGCAGGACTTTGCCGTCTTCGCCGAACTGTGGCTTGAAACCCCATGGTAAAGGGTATCTTTAAGCGATCAGGATTCTGGAAATCCGTATTGGCCAACCAGTTTGACAAACCGACAGCCACAAAGGGTTGTCTTGTGCATCCGGCCGTGCTCTTTTTTATAGACCTCCAGCGTTTGGTTCCAAAGATCGCCGACCGGCGCAGCCAGCAGTCCGCCTTCGCTTAACTGCTTTTCGAGGGGAGCGGGTATCGCCGGCACGGCGGCCGTCACCAGAATCCGGTCAAACTGCATTCCTTCTTCAGGCCAGCCGCTGCTGCCGTCGCCGACGAAAAATTCTACATTCCCAATTCCCAGATTGCCCAAAACGGTCTGGGCCCGCGCCGACAGTTCGCCAAATCGTTCAATGGTATATACTCGGCTGCACAACCGGGCCAAAATCGCCGTCTGATAGCCCGATCCGGTGCCGATCTCGAGGGCGATTTCAGACCCTGTCAATTTCAGGCACTGGGTCATCAACCCCACAATATACGGCTGGCTGATTGTCTGCCCCAGGCCAATTGCCAGCGGATGGTCGGCATAGGCCTGCGCCGCATACTCGGGCTTTACAAATAACTCTCTGGGCAGCGCAGCCATTGCCTCCAGCACGCGCAGATCGTTAATATCGCGGCCCTTCAGGTCCGTCTCGACCATCCGCTGGCGCTGGAGGAAATATCGATTGGTATCGTCAAAACTGACCATGTCTTTATTGTGACCCTTTTGAGTCGATTTTGCAAAATAAAAACGCCCGGATTGGGTGTTGACAAAAGAGAATCTGTGCGATAAAAACAGGCGCAAATCAAGCGATGGATAAGGAGAAAAGTATGTCGACACGTTGCGTAATTTATACCGCCCTCGCGATCTTTCTGGCCGGATGCGTCCCCTCTTTGCATGAGTTGTACACAGAGGATACGGTCGTTTTTGATCCCAAACTGGTCGGCTGCTGGCAGGCCGAGGGCGCTCAGTGGTGTTTTACCCGGCATGAAGACAAAAACGCCTACGATCTGATTATTCTTGAAAGCAAAAAACAGAAGCATAGTTATCTGCTGGCGCATCTGGTGGCTTTGGACGGACAGCGATACCTGGACCTGTATCCCAAAGAGGAGGTTGATCTGAACGCCGGCGACTGGTACAAGTTTCATCTGCTGCCGGTGCACACCTTTATGAAAATAGAGCCGCCTGATCCCAATCTGGCCCTGTCTATCATGAAGCCCGATATCGTGCAGGAAATCCTGAAGAAAGATCCCGCCCTGATCCGTCACGAAATCGTCGATGACCGAGTTGTGCTGACGGCATCGCCGCGGGAACTTCAGACCTTTTTGAAAAATCCAAACATCGAAGGCCGGATCTTCGAAGAACCGATTGAACTGGCTCCGTACAAACCCGGTAATCAGGGACTGTAATACCGCTCAAAGGGAAATCCGCGAATCATAAATGCCAGGTCGCCGCCTTCGCCAGGCCCGATGTCGCCGAAATTCGTCCGTTGCTCTTTTGCCATCAGGATGGTTGATTTATCTTCCCAGCGATGCTTTTGGCCGTGTCCGTCGGCAAATCCGAGGGTACTGTGTTTCAGATGCCAAATGGCGATAGGGTCGATCCAGGTATTCGGCGTCTGGGGCTTAATAATCCAGGAATTGACATTCAGGCCTCGCCCGTCGGCTTCCTCCACGAGGATGTATTTATCGCCGGGGGACCTAATCGTCGAGATTTTCAGGTGCGGAACATATCCCTGCCAGGCAATTTCGTTCTGGGAATTGGGGCCGATGCCTCCGACAAGCGAAAAACTCCGATACCCGCCGACGCCTGTGCCATTTACTGTAGTCGGCGGCTTCAGATAGCGCGTATCGGATGGGCAATGATAAATCGTTTCGCTTTCAGAGTACGGAAACAGAAGGCCCTTTTTAATTCCGCGGATTTCATCTTCGGCGGTTGAATTTTCAGGGCTGACAGGTACGCCGTTTTGTGTTTCAGGTCCGGCCACCCAGCAATAGAATGGGGCGCGTGTGCTGCCTACCATCGATCCTACGATGCGGCCGTTGTTTTCGTCGGCATAAACAGTCCAGGCCCTGGCCAGACCGCCGACATTGGTCAGGCATACCGCGCCTTGGGCCTGAAGTTTGGCTGCCTTCAGAGCGGGCATGATAGTTGACAAGAGCAGAGCGATGATTGCGATGGCAACCAGCAACTCGATTAACGTGAAAGCATTTCGCTGTTTCATTTTCGGTCGTTTGGGATCTATTATCCTCTTTTTGGATCTGTAGGAAGACTTTTTCTCTATAGCAATGGCAAACCAACAGCAATATTTGCGATCTTTTTGTTGAAATACTAAAAAAAAGACGCCGGAAGAGTTATTTCTTCCGGTGTCTGTGTCTTTAACTTATTATTTATACGTAATTTAGGTCGCTATAACCCGTTTTGCCTGCGGAACAAGGTCTGTCAGATTCGCAATCTTAACCGGCTTGCCGGTATCGATGCTCTTGCGGGCGGCAATCCCAATCAGAATCGACATGGCCCCATCCCGGCTGCCGGCGGCGTGATGGAGCGGATCGGGGGCATCGGGGGCTACAAACAGCCGTCGGTGGAGTACAGCATCGCCGCCGCCGTGGCCGCCGTAAACCTTGGGTACTTTGATCTGTTCTCTGGAACCGAAATTCTGACTGATCAAGATCTCGTTATATCGGGAATGATCCTCTTTCAGATCCTGCTTCATCTCCATTTCATGCAGGGCGGCCTGATCGACCGGTTCCCTGCCTTTTTCCCACGGGGTTCCGTCCCAGGTATCCAGACGCCCTCCAAAGCCGTTGAAGGCAATTGACCAGCCCTCAAAGGGCGAATAGGTCGTCAGCGAATAACTGACCTGCACGCCGTTGGCATATTTGATCTGAACGGCCATTTTGTCGAAGATATCCACTTCTTTTCTGAACAGACAGGCATCGCGAAGATAACCGTCGTATTTTTCATTGGCGACATACAGATTCATCAGATGCTTGTTTCGGGTTATGTCCCAATAGAATTTGCAGGTACTCTTGTGCGGGCAGGTGCGGCAGTGGGTGTGCCGGTAGGGGTTATTTTTGCCATAGTAATCAAGAGATCCGAAGGCGTGCACTTCAATTGGATCCGAGTCGATCCACCAGTTGAGCAAATCGAAATGATGTGTGGCTTTGTGCACCAGCAGAGTGCCGCTGCATTTGCGGATCCCATGCCAGCGGCGAAAATAGGAGGCGCCGTGGTCGGTGTTCAGATACCAATGAAAGTCCACAGAGGTTATTCGCCCCAGCCGATCGGACGCCAGCAGCTCCTTGATTTTTGTAAAGTGGGCGCCATAGCGGTAGTTAAAACCCACATGCAGTTTGCGTCCGGTTTGTTTCTCGGCGCGCAGGATTTTACGGCATTTGACCTCATCGGTGGTCATCGGTTTTTCAGTGATTACATCGGCGCCCATTTGGAGACCTTTGACGATATACTCGTCGTGCGTGGCGTCTACGGTAGTGACGATCAGCAGATCCGGGCGGGTCTTGTCCATCATTTCTGTAAAATTGGTAAAGGTCGGACAGTCCGCTTCCATATACTGTTTGGCATAGGCCACACGGCCGGGGTTGTTATCGCATAAACCCACAAACTCCAGCTGACCGCTGTAATTTTGGATCAGCGTTTTGCCCCAGAAGGAAATGCCTCGCACACCCGTCCCGATCAGGGCCAGGCGCTTTTTGCCGCCGGCGGCGGAGGCGGGGGCTGCAAATAAAGAAGAAGGACGAATCAGAGCAGAACCGGCCGCCGCACCGGCGGCCAACAGAAAATCTCTTCGTTTCATGTGACTGCCTCCTCATTGTTAATTAGGTTGTCAACAGATTTCGATTTTCAACTGCCGCGGTTATACAGCAAATCGATTCTTGGGTCAAGCCCGCAGACAGAAGCAGTTCATTTTTTTGTAAATATGGATCTTTTTCGTCGGCCTTGCAGAGAATACGAATCTGGCCTAATGCAATTACCCGGATGGTTTCTCTCAAATGAAAAGCCGTTTCCAGGCAGCTGCAAAGACCCCGTATCCGGCGGCAATTTTCCGACCTCCAGATTATTTGCTTGATTTTCTCCTGCTAAAAAACGATATAATGAAAAGCCATTAAGAAAAGAACCTATTAAAAAGTCAAAAAGTAAAGAGTAAAATGCAAAAAAAGATGCCGGCAGGATGGAATTCGCCGCTCGGCTTGTCCGAGACGACAGGCCTGCGCATAAACCGCATCGAGATTATCATTATAATTAACCGGAGAGCCGTGCTGCCCTAAATAAAGCCAGACAAAACGAATCCAAAAGGCCTTTTAGAGCAGCGAGTTCTGAAAGGCCTTTTTCTTTGGAAAAAAAGCGGCCCGAAAGCCCGTGCCTTGACAATACCGGAGAAAAACGATACGCTATGACCCTTCTTTTGAGTTAAGGATCAATTATGTCAGATACAGAGAAAAAAGGATATCGAGACTCGCTGAATCTGCCGCAAACGAGTTTTGCGATGAAGGCCAACCTTGTGCAGCGCGAACCGCAGCAGCGAAAGGCCTGGGAAAAGGAAGATATCTACAGCCAAATCCTCAAGGCCCGGCAGCAGGCGCCTCTGTATGTCCTGCACGACGGCCCGCCCTATGCCAACGGCGATATCCACATGGGGCATGTAATCAACAAGGTCTTAAAAGATTTTGTCGTCAAATACAAAACGATGGCCGGCTTTCGCTGTCCGTATGTGCCGGGGTGGGATTGCCACGGGCTGCCGATTGAGGCCAAGGTAATGGCTGAACTGGGCGAGGCGGCCAAGACAATGAGCAAGACCGATATTCGCCGGGAATGCCAGAAATATGCCGGCAAATATGTCAAATTGCAGACTAAACAATTTCAGTCGCTTGGGATCTTCGGCGATTTTGACAATCCCTACCTGACGTTAAAACCCCAGTATGAGCAGGGCATCCTTGAGATTTTCGCCGAGCTGGTCGGCAACGGGCTGGTGTACAAGCAGTTGAAACCCATCCACTGGTCGGTTGGGTGTGAAACGGCTCTGGCCGATGCGGAACTGGAATATAAAGACATCGTCTCCGCGAGCATTTTTGTAAACTTTCCGCTGGAGGATGAATCGTCGGCCAGAGCGGTTCAGACGGGACTTGCCCAGGCCGGCCGACAGGTGTGCTTTATGATTTGGACGACCACGCCCTGGACGCTGGCGGCCAATCTGGCGGTGGCTCTGCATCCGTCGCTGGAGTATGTCGGACTGTCGTACGAGTACAATGGACGAAAGTTCACATCGATTATCGCCAAGCGCCGTCTGGAAGCCGTCCTTGCCGCGGCCGGTTTGCAGGAAGGACAATATACAGTCAGCCGGTCGCTGCCGGGAAGCGAATTGAAGGGCCTTCGATACCGCCATCCATTTGTAAAAACCAACCCGACAGATAAAAACGCCTGGTTTGCGATCAATGAAACATTTGTGACCACAGAAGACGGCACGGGTATTGTCCATATCGCCCCCGGTCATGGAGCCGAGGACTACATGGCCGGAATGAATCACGGTCTGGCTGTTTATTCGCCGGTCGGAAATGACGGCTGTTATGATGACACGGCGCCGGACTGGCTGCGCGGCAAAAGCGTTTTGCAGGTGGATCCTCAAGTCAACGACCGTCTGCGGGAACTCGGTCTGCTGGTGCATGAGGGCAAGATCCTGCACAGTTATCCGCATTGCTGGCGGAGTAAGATGCCGGTGATCTTTCGCGCCACAGAACAATGGTTTATCGGCGTGGATCGGGATATTCCCGCCTTCGGGGGCAAAAGTCTGCGAGATCTTGCGCTGGAGCAGATCGGCGATGTCCGCTGGATTCCGTCGTGGGGTCAAAAACGAATTCGCGGCATGCTCCAATCGCGTCCGGACTGGTGCATCAGCCGCCAGCGGGCCTGGGGCTTGCCGATTCCGGCCTTTTTTAACAGCCAGGGCCAAACCCTGCTCAGCAAAGAATCGACGCTGGCCGTCGCTCGGCACATCGGACAAAAGGGCTCCAACAGCTGGTTTACCGATTCGCCGAAGGAAATCCTGGGCGAAAACTTCCCGCTGCCGGAGGGCTTTTCCTGGGACGATCTGCGAAAAGAAGAAAATATCTTTGATGTGTGGTTTGAATCCGGCTGCAGCTGGCACAGCGTAGCCGCCAAGGCGGGCTGGCCGATTCCGGTGGATCTGTACCTGGAGGGTTCCGACCAGCATCGCGGGTGGTTCCAGTTATCGCTTCTGCCGGCGCTGGGCGCTCTGGGCCGAGCGCCGTTCAAGGCGGTCCTGACGCATGGATTTACCGTCGATGACAAAGGGATGAAGCAGTCCAAGTCGGCCGGCAATTATGTCAGCGCACTGGAAGAAATCGAAAAATACGGCTCCGATATCCTGCGTTTATGGGTGGCCAGCGTCAACTATCAGGAAGATATGCGGTGCAGCGACGAACTGATCGGCCGTCTTCAGGAGGCCTATCGCAAGATTCGCAACACCCTGCGCTATCTGCTGGGCAATGTGGATGATTTTGACCCGTCAACGATGTCGGTGGCATACGCCGATATGCTGGCAATCGATCAATGGGCGATGGAAAAACTTCAGTCGCTGATCGAACAGGTGCATCAGGCGTATGAAGGATTTGCGTTTCATACGGTATTTTCGCTGATCTACAATTTCTGCGTTATCGAGATGAGCAGCATCTACATGGATGTGCTCAAAGACCGGATGTATTGCGACGGCGCCGACAGCCGCAGTCGCCGCAGCGGCCAGACGGCTATGGCGGCCATCCTCGACGCCCTTGTGCGGATGCTGGCCCCGATTCTGGCCCATACGGCCGAGGAGGCCTGGGCGGCGATGAAGCACAAATCCCACCCGTTATCCAGTGTGCACCTGACCCTGCTGCCGCAGGCGGATAAGTCCATTCCCTATGCGGCCAACGAAGTCAGGTGGCAGAAAATTATGGATCTTCGGGACCAGGTGCTGGGAGCGCTGGAACCGCTGCGAAAAGACCAAGTCATCGGATCCAATCAGGAGGCCGCCGTGCAGATTGTCTTAAACGACGAAGAACTGCTTGCTTTGGTAAACGATCTGGGCATCGAGGCCTTTGCGGCGTTGTGTATTGTCAGTCAGGCCTCGGTAGAAAAAGGCCCGGCCCTGAAGATAACCGCCGGCAAGAGTCCGTATCCCAAATGTCAGCGCTGCTGGAACTGGTGGCCCAGTGTGGGGCAGGATGTCGACTGGCCGGACCTATGCAGCCGCTGCATCCAGGTTGTTCGGGGGTAAGCCGGTGAAAAGAAAGCAGCAATATTATAAAAGCCGTTCTTTTTTTCTTATGATGCTCTTCCATTCCGTCGCGACTTTTTCTGTCGGCCAGACGGCGGATTATCAGCGGGCGCTTGCTACCGATTCGCGAACTGACGGCAAGCTCTTTAAACAAAGGGTCGCTCCATTCTGGTTTGACGGCGGCAATCAGTTCTGGTACCGCAACGACCTGCCGGACGGCCGGCGCCGATTTGTCCGGGTATATCCGGCCCGGGGCTATCGACAGGAAGCGTTTGATCACGCTCGTCTGGCGGAGGCCCTGGGACGCGCAGTCGAGAAAAAAATCGAGGCGGAACGCCTGCCGTTTATGCGGATTCAACTGTCCGATGACGAGACCGAACTTTGGTTCGCTGCCTTTGAGAAAACCTGGCGCTGCGATCTGACGACGTACACGCTCCAGGCGCAGCCGGATAAAGAATCCGCCTTCGGAACTCTGCCTGTCGAGACAACGCTGAAACCCAGTCAGCCCAGCCAGGAAGAAACCTCGATTACCTTTGTCAATCGTACAGACAAAGGGGTGAAGATCTACTGGCTGGACACAGGCGGCCGGCGAAAACTGTACAGCGTTCTGCCGCCGCGACAGCAGCGCCGACAGCACACCTTCACCGGCCATACCTGGCTTGTGACCGACCCCAATGATAAAGCCCTGGCGGTCTTCACCGCCGAACTGGACAACACAACTGCCGATATTTCGGAGGATCTGCTGAAGAAACCGGCCATTCGGCCTGAAGGCCGCCCTGACAGATTCAGGGCTCTTTCTCCGGATGGAAAGTATCAGGCCCTGATTCGTGATTTTAATGTATTTCTCAAAGAAATCGATACCGGAACGGAAATTCCCCTGACCACAGACGGCAGCGCAGGGCATTTTTATTCCCGACCGTATGTCTGGTCGCCCGATTCCAAGTATCTGGCTGCCATACGAACCAAAAAAGGGTTTGACCGAAAAGTCTATTTGATTGAATCCTCTCCGCCCGATCAGCTTCAGCCCAAATTGCACAGTTTTTCCTACGCCAAGCCCGGCGACGAGATTGACCAGGATAAACCCTGCCTGTTTGATATAGCGGCCCGAAGTCAAATCCCTGTTTCCGACGATTTGTTTCCCAATCCCTGGAGCATTGAAGATTTGCGATGGCAGCCGGACTCCGACTGTTTTACGTTTCTGTATAACCAGCGGGGCCATCAGATCCTGCGGATCATAACGGTCCGGGCGCAGAACGGAGAGGCCTATACATTGCTCGAAGAGACCAGCCCAACCTTTATTGATTACGCCAACAAATCTTTTTCCTGCTATCTGGATCAGACAAAAGAACTGGTCTGGATGTCTGAACGAGACGGCTGGAATCATCTGTACCTATTCGATCTGGCCGAGGGCCGCCTGAAAAATCAGATCACCGCAGGTCCCTGGGTCGTTCGCCGAGTTGTTCAGGTCGATCCCGATCAGCGGCAGATCTGGTTTGAAGCCGGCGGCATCCGGCCCAACCAGGACCCTTATTACCTGCACCTGTGCCGGGTCAATCTGGACGGCACAGGATTGACGATTTTAACCGAAGGCGACGGAACGCACGAGGTTGAGTTTTCTCCCGATCGGCGGTTCATTTTAGACCGCTGGTCGCGAGTCGATCAGCCGCCGGTGACCGAACTGCGCAATGCGGAAAACGGCTGTCTTATCTGTCTTCTTGAAACCGCCGACTGGAGTCAGCTGCTGGAGACCGGTTGGCAGCCTCCTGAACGATTCGTCGCCAAGGGACGAGACGGCAAGACGGATATTTATGGAATCATTATTCGCCCTTCCAAGTTTGATCCGAGCCGAAAATATCCGGTTCTTGAGGAAATTTATGCCGGTCCGCAAGGCGCCTTTGTGCCCAAGGCCTTCGGGCGACAGGTCCGACAGCACGAACTGGCCGAACTGGGCTTTGTGGTTGTGCAGATCGACGGAATGGGCACTTCCTTCCGATCCAAGGCCTTTCAGGATGTCTGCTGGAAAAATCTGGGCGACAGCGGCTTTCCCGACCGGATCGCCTGGATGAAGGCGGCGGCGGAAAAATATCCGTGGATGGACCTGAGCCGTGTCGGCATCTACGGCGGTTCGGCAGGCGGACAAAGCGCCTTGCGCGCCCTGCTGGCCTGGGGCGATTTTTACAAGGCCGCTGCCGCCGACTGCGGATGCCATGACAACCGGATGGACAAAATCTGGTGGAACGAATTGTATATGGGCTGGCCGGTAGGGCCGCACTATCAGGAGCAGTCCAACGTCGTCAATGCGCACAAATTGCAAGGTAAACTCCTCCTGACCGTTGGAGAACTGGACCGCAACGTCGATCCGGCCTCGACCATGCAGGTGGCCAATTCTCTTATTCAGGCGAATAAAGAATTTGAATTGCTGATAATCCCCGGCGGCGGCCACGGCGCCGGAGAGACGCCCTATGCCAAACAAAAACGAATGGAATTTTTTGTCAATAATCTGCTCCTTCAAAAGTAAACCTGCTTCTTAAAATAGAAACAGCCCTGCGAATGGAAGTATCCGGCTCCGGCATACTTTTTACTTTGCACATCTTGCTTTGCTGTTGTCTTCTTTTTTCAGGCAGGATAGAAGGGGCCAGTAGCAGCAGACGTTTTTTTTATTCCGACAAGGGTAAAAGCCGTCGAATTTTTTCGATAACCGCATTGAGCGTCACATTTTCGATTCGATATTTTGGGTCAGGGTTATCTGCCTCTCTGCCGCGATCTAAAGGATCCAGAGCGGCGATTGCATCCGGCCTTTGGTACGGTTCCACACGGGCTGGGTTGGTCGGGCCAAAGATCAAGATAGTCGGCACATCCATTGCGGCAGCCAAATGGACAGGCCCTGTGTCATTTCCGATGGCAACCGCGGCTTTCTCCAGAAGGGCCGCCAGCTGAGGCAGGGTAGTGCGGCCGGCAAAATTCACTATCGGAACAGCCGTTGATCCGATCAGTTTTTCGACAACATCCGTTTCCTTTTGCGACCCGACGGCAACAATCCGCAGGCCGGCCTTCTGATCAAGATACTCTGCGACTTTCGCAAATCTTTCTGCCGGCCAGCATTTTTTTTGGTGCGCCGATCCGGGAATCAGAACCGCAAATCGGCCGCCGGAAAGGCCCTCGTTATCCATAAGTTCGCTGACAACCTGACGCGCTGACACCGGCGGCTGAATTTCAAATCGTACCGGTTCCATCTTTACGCCGAAAAGGGCGAGAATTTCCTTGTAATAATCAATAATGTGCAAAGAGGCGGGGGCCGGCACGCTGTGTGTATAAAACAGACCCGCTCCCTCGCGGGCCTGGTCCATTCCGATACGGATCGGGCAGCCGCTGGCCCGGGCCAACAGGGCGCTGCGCAGCAGGCCCTGGAGGTCCAGTACGATATCGTATCGTCCCTTTCGAAGTTTTCGAATCAGGGTTCGTAATTCTCCGGCTCCCGGCAATGAATACCATCGACCGAGGGCTTGGCGATTAAACAGCAAAACCTCGTCCAATCCGCCGACGCATT